>DATCKK010000513.1:0-16974 GCA_036562325.1 Cytophagaceae bacterium
GGGATATATTCTTGTCCCGGAGACTTTGCAAAACAGCAGGAGTAAAATGTAAACCGGCAGTAGGTGCTGCTACGGAGCCTTCGTGCAAAGCATATACGGTTTGATATCTTTCTTTGTCTTCCTTCTCAGTGTCTCTTTTGATGTAGGGTGGTAAAGGGACTTTTCCAACAGCATTTAGAACTTCGGCAAAACTTAACTGTTCCGGAGTCCAGCTAAATTTTAATAAGTAGCAGTCCATTTCCTTTCTGACCATTTCAGCAGACAAAGAGATGGAGTTTTCTACATCAGGTACGGTAGTAGATATTGTTCCTGATTTCCATTTTCTGGCACCACCTATCAGGCATTTCCAATGGGTTTGTTTTTGTTGTTGTAATGCTTTATTTAATTCAATAGAATCGGGTGGTTCCAGACAAAAAATTTCTATGGCTTTCGTTTCCGATATTAAAAAGTTTAATCTTGCCTGAACTACTTTGGTATTATTGAATATGATATGAGTATTGGAAGGGAGATAATTGGCTATATGGGCATAAATGTCTTCGCTAATTTTTCCCTCCTTATAAATTAATAACCTGGATTGATCCCGCTGAGCTAAAGGATAAACAGCAATTTTTTCTTCTGGTAAATGATAGTCAAAATGGCTGATCTCCAATTCTTTTATTTCCCCTGAAATTGTATTCATTTTGCAAAGTTAATCAGAGATTAGGGAGATAAGGAAAAATTAAGCAGTTTTTAATTACATTTTTCTTGTAATTGCTGATTAAGGTAAAATGTGTTGATAGTCAATAAGATGTGTTGTGGGTGATTTTTTGAGTTTTATAACCGTTTAGTTAGCCAATATTTCCTTCTTAAGTATGGAAGCAGTAATACGTATCTTATGATAATCATACTTGCCTTTTAAATAATCATATACAGGTTTTAATTTATTATCTTTTAACATACCTGTGTCTTCAATAGCTTTGCGAATTATATTGAATTCATCATCGGTTACAAATTTCCTTAGGTCAATATCCATACCTTTTTCGTAAAGGTATGCAAGGTGAGAGAATACTGTTACTTCGGTTATGTCCCGTTTCCTGGCTATCTGCTCTATCGTAAATCCTTTTTTTAGCAATTCATAAGTTAAGAGATAAGAACTACCTGTGACTTTTGTTCCCTGATTTGCTTCTTCCTGAATGAAAGCAATGATTTCATTTAAGAAGACATCTCCATACCTGCGAAACTTTTGCTCGCCCACACCCTGAATGTTTTTAAAGGCAAACGGGGTAGTAGGTTTCTCCGCTACCATTTGAGCCAGTGTAGTATCATTGAATATAACATAAGCCGGAACCTTTTGATCATCTGCCAACTGTTTTCTTAATTTTCGTAAACGCTCAAACAAACGATCGTTAAACATTTCCTTGTCAGATTTTACATATGCTTTTTCTTCCTGCTCTTCTTTTCTTTCTGCATAAGGACGGAACTTAACAAGCATTACCTCTTTGTTACCTCTTAATACTTTCCAGCTATTTTCGTTTAGTTTAAGTGCATGTCCCTCATCATAGGCGATATCTACGATACCTGAGTTAAGCATTTGTAACAGGTAATCGCTCCATTCTTCGTATTTGGTATCTCTGCCGACACCGAAAGTTTTAAGTTTTTCGTAACCCTTTTCAAGTATACTTTTATTGTAAGATCCCCGAAGTATATCAATGAGCATGGACATGCCAGCCTTTTCTTCCGCGCGTGCAATAGCCGATAATGCTTTCTGAGCATGTATAGTACCATTAAACCTTGAAGGCGGATTTTTGCACACATCACAATTCTGGCAGTCGGCTTCAATGCTTTCATTGAAATAACTGAGCAATATTTTTCTTCGGCAAATATCTGCTTCAGCATATTGCTTCATTCTGTCCAGTTTGGCTTGCTGTAACTCTTTTCTTTCAGGAGCAAGCTCTGCCAGCATATCCTGATGGATACTATAATCCCTGAAACTGTAAAATAAAAGTGTATCAGCAGGAAGTCCGTCTCTTCCTGCTCTTCCTATTTCCTGATAAAAGTTTTCAATGTTTTTGGGTAAACTGTAGTGAATAACCCAGCGTACATTAGGCTTGTCGATACCCATGCCGAAGGCAATTGTAGCGCATATAATTTCAACATCATCTTTAATAAAATCTTCCTGAACTTTGGCTCTTTCTTCGTTGTTCATTCCTGCATGGTAATGCCTGGCATTTATTCCCTCATTCCTTAGTTTTTCTGCCAGCTCTTCACAGTTCTTTCTGCTTAAGCAGTATATTATGCCTGAAGATCCTTTTCGTTTTTCTATGAAGTTTAATATGTGTTTAACTCTGTTTCTACCCGGCAATACCGTTAAGCTTAGATTAGGACGGTCAAAACTGCTGATGAATGTTTTTGCCTTGGCCATTCCAAGTTGAAGGAGAATGTCTTTTCTTGTAATCTTATCAGCGGTTGCTGTAAGGGCAATAAATGGAACAGTAGTAAATTCTTCTTTCAGTTTTTTGAGTTGGGTATACTCCGGACGGAAGTCATGCCCCCAAAACGAAACACAATGAGCTTCATCTACTGCAAAAAGATTAACAGGCAATTGTTTTAAAAAAATAAGAAATGCCGGAGAAACTATTTTTTCAGGAGAAACATACAGGATTTTAATTTTACCCGAAGCGCAGGATCTTTCGATGGCTGATTGTTCCTGCAAAGTTAAAGTGCTGTTAATAAATTCGGCTTCGATACCATTCCCTTTTAATCCTTCTACCTGATCTTTCATTAATGAAATCAATGGAGAGATTACAATGGCGATTCCCGGTTTCATTAATGCAGGCAGTTGATAACAAATGGATTTACCTCCGCCTGTAGGCATTAGTACCAGCGCGTCTTTGCCTGAAATCAGATGGTCTATTATCTCTTCCTGAAGCGGACGAAACTGGCCGTATCCCCAATAGCGTTTTAATAAATCCTTTTTATTCATTGTGGAGAAATTATTTGGTAAAGATAGCGAAAAATACCTGTATATCTTTTTCCTTGGGTGCACCTTATTGTTTAATTATTTATTTGGATTTTAATCCTAAAGTTTGTGTTAATTTTTCCGTTTTTCCTTAGTAACTTGTAGAAATAAATTTACATAAGTGTATAGCCAGGATTTATTAAAAGAATTAGAAGCGTTTTATAAGGAAGTAGATGATAGTACATCTAACATATATGCTTTGTATAAATCCAAACTGAAGTGCAGGAAAGGATGTAGTTCCTGCTGCCAGGATGATATTGAAATATTTGGTGTTGAAGCGGCATTAATTAGAAATAATTATCCGCAACTATTGGAGGAAGGCCATCCTGCAAAGGTTGGAGCATGTGCTTTTCTTGATGCTGAAGGAGGATGCCGTATATATGAATCACGGCCATTGATCTGTCGTGTATTTGGCATGCCTTTACGTTGGTTGGAAGGGCCGAAACGGCATCAGAAAGATATTCGTTCTGTGTGTGCGCTTAATTTTGAAAATGAAACTATCAATGATCTTCCGGTAGAACATTGTTTACACATGGATCCATTAGAAGAGAAGCTGGTGTTATTGCAAATGCGGTCAGGCAAACCGTCATTAGATAAAATATCATTAAGAAAGTTATTTCCAAATCATTAAACGTTCATTGGCTGATTATCCTTTACATATACTGTACGAAGACAACTTTATACTTGTGTTGAATAAGCCTGCAGGGCTTATGGTAGAAAGCGACAAGTTGGGAAATCCCAGCTTGATGGAGCAAGGCTTTCAATACCTTAAAGAAAAAACTCCCCGTAAGGATGTCTTCATTCAAAATATACATCGATTGGACAGGCCGGTTTCAGGTATAGTTTTATTTGCTAAAAAGAAATCAGCTCTGAAAGAGTTGAGTCAGCAGTTTGAGAAAAGAAAGGTAACTAAAACTTATATCGCAGCTACCAAAGCTTTCCTGGGCGATACCAAAGGTAAGTTGAGTCACTGGCTGGTGAAAGATACCTTGAACAAGAAAGCAGTGATCTATAATGAACAAGTTGAGCACTCGCAACCTGTTGGTTTATTGTATCGACTGATGAATAAGTTGGATGAAGGTTATTTATGGGAAATTAGCTTACTCACCGGGAAGTATCATCAGATAAGAGCACAACTGTCAGCGGCCGGAGCACCGATTGTTGGGGACGCATTATATGGATCGGATGTTGCTTATGTAAGAAATGCAATTGGCCTTCATGCCTGGAAACTAAAGTTCTTTCATCCGGCAGAAGGAAGTTCTATAGAAATAGAAGCCCCTTTGCCAAAAGGTTTTGGTAAGGAGGGTTTTTAACGAACGGAAAAACAGGACTGTTTTGGTAAGGCTTAAGAAGGTTGGTAATGTTTTCTTTTAAAAAAATCAGGAATAAGGGGTAGAGTAGGAAATAAAGTGCCTTATTTTCAGTGAGGTAAGATGGGTTAATGTATTTTAAGTTGCTTTTAATGTTTATTAAACTACCTGCTCCTTGGAGAGAAATAGGCTTTTAGTTAATTTTGTTATATGAACAGGTTTATTATTTTTTCATTTTTTGTATTAGTTCTTGCTACTATTGCTTATGGAGGAATAAGCATTTTTAATAAGGTTAGCTTAAAAATGCATACAAGAACAACTAAAGGCGGTAAGGGCACCACCATAAAAGCCGATGTATTTTATTCTTCTAATGGTAAGATGGTTACTCACTTTACAACTCCGGAAGAATTATTCATTATCAATAATGCGAAAGGAGAGTTAGCCATTTATAATCCCGGAAAAAACACGGTAAGGATGGAGACAAATTATGCTTACGGAACCGAATATTCTCCATTGTATTATTTCTTTCAAGACAAAAAAAGTGATCTGGGATTAGGTACATTGGGATTTAAATTGAAAGAAACCCGGTTTGATAAAAATCTGACCATTACTAAATGGGCGGCTCCTCTGGCTATGGCTAAACAGTTAAAGGAAGTAGAACTTGTACATGATGCCCAAAAGCCGATTTATCAATCATACGTTGATGGTAAGGGGCGGGTGCTAAAAAAAATATATTATTACGATTATGTGAAAGTCGAAAATATTGATTTTCCTCAATCCATTACTCAGATTGAATATTTTGAAAAAGGAGATTCTTCTGTAACTAAAACTGTTTATTCGGATATTCGGTTGAATGACAATTCTCCGAATACTTATTTTGATTTCGAAGTACCTTCCACTGCTAAACTAATAAAGTGATTTTACGAAATTCGGTATTACTATTATTGCTGTGTCTGATAACCTTTGGTACTTACGCGCAAAGTGCAGAAATAGACCTGCAATTAATTGAGGGAACTTCTGTAAGCGAACCTCAGGAAGTAAAGAAAAAATATAAAAGGCAAGGTGGCGGCTATGTTGTCATTCACTCCCTTTTTACATTTTATCAAAAAGTGATATCACCACAGTTGTCTGCCGATTGCCAATATGAAATATCCTGTTCCAGATTTGGCAGGAGTTTATTTGAGGAGTATAGTTTATTAAAAGCTTTTTTCTTAACTGCTGACAGATTGAGCAGATGCAACAGGATAGCTGCATCAGATGTTCCGGCTTTCAGAAGAAACGAGGCAGGTAAAATAATTGATCATGTTCATTATTATAGATAAGTGAAAAAGTATTGTTTTATTATCTTATTTTTTACTTCTCTCACGTCCTTTAGTCAGAGCTTTGTAGATACCTACAAATTTTCCGAATATCTTTTTGAGAAAAAGTTGTATTCAGATCTTATTTATCATTTGCATTCTGTAGATACAAGTTATGAATGGAGTATCTCACAAAACGATTCATTAAATTATTTACTTGGGTTAACCTATTACAGTAGAAAGGAGCTAGCATCTTCTGTTAAGTATTTTTCGAAGGTGTCCTCTTTGAGTCCTTATTATTATAAATCAAAATTTCTGCAGCAATATAATCTTGCTCATTTGCATGATTATGAACAGGCTGATTCAGTATTAAATGAATTGCCGGACAAAGATTCTTTAGTGATAGCGCTGAAAAATCTTGAAAATGCCGGTATAGCACTTTTACGAAGAGATCTTGAGGCATTCAAAAATTATGAGTCCGGGTTTGAGGGTAAATATTATCAGTTAAGTAAGCAGGAAGAAAATCTTTCGTTGCTGGCTCATAAAATTCAAACAGAAAAGAAGAAGTCGCCAGTAGTAGCGGGAGTGTTGTCTGGTGTTGTACCCGGATTGGGCAAGATATACGCAGGAAAAGTGGGGCAGGGGGTAGTGATATTTCTTCAGCAGTTAGCCTTTGGTTTACAGGCTTACGAAGGTTATCGGAAGAATGGGTTTGAAAGCCGGCAGTTGTATATATTCGGAGGAATATTTACGCTTTTCCATGTGGGCAATATCTGGGGGAGTGTATTGAGTGTAAAAATTAAAAGTATGGAGGTAAATGATCAGATTAACAATAGCATATTGTTTAATATGCACATTCCTATTCGTACCATTTATAACTAAAGGGCAATTGAAGCTTGCAGATAGCCTTTACGCCATAAAAGAATTTCAGCAAGCACAGATTGAATATGAAAAAATAATCTATCGTTCCGGTAACCCTGATACCATAAATCAAGCATTGTTGAAGAAGATTTATTGCCAAAAGCAGCAGGGTAACTATTCGGAGGCAAAACAAACTGCCGAGCGATTAAACTTCTTTTCTGGTTCTCCGGAAGTACAAAATCAATTAAGGTATGAAGCCGCAGTAGTTAATTATCTCGCCTCTGATTATTCGCTTGCTTATAATCATATTCTGCATGCTAAGAATCAATTGAAAGATTCAAGTTTGCTGGAGCAACTGTTGTTTATTGAAATATTAGTTCTCAACGATCTTCTCGAATGGGAAAAAGCCAGAGAGGTATTTAGAGAGTATCAGAAGTTGAGAGGCGGAGAGTTGGAAGTTGTAGATGAGCTTTATGGATTTTTGAAAAAAGGAAAATTGAAAAGTAAAAAGAAGGCTGAGTGGCTGTCGGTGTTTGTGCCGGGAAGCGGGCAGGTGTATGCCGGATATTTCGCCCAGGGGATTATTTCTTTTGTATTGGTGTTTACGCCTGTAGGCCTTGGCCTCTTGTATATGTCTAAGGGGTATTATATTACAGGGATTTTGAGTGGATTGATGGTTGGCCAGATGTTTTATTTTGGTGGCGTGGTGCATTCTAAAAATTTGACTGAAAAAAGGAATAACGCATTTATTCAAAAACATAATAGCCGGATAAAGAATTATCTTGTTGATAGCAGAAAACAGGGCTAAGTGTTTTGGTGTGGGTTTGTTTAGATAAATCTTTATACTATCTGGCTTTATCTTTATCGGTTACTGATAAAAGTTGATGTTTAATATTAAATGTTGTAAGGAGCAATAATTTGGAGTCGCAATGTTTAATAAAATAGATATCTTTAAATAAGTTGATATGGTAAAGTATTTTGTTTGATCCGCCTGAAGTGGGACTAAACTTAGCAGAACTATTTCAGCTTGCTATTTCGAAGAATAAAGGATTGTGGGGGAGTAAAAAAATAAAAAGCTGTCCTTGTATCAAGAACAGCTTTTTATTTTCTTTTTTATGCAATTGATGATTACCACATAAAGAATTTGTCGTTGTCAACATACTTGTCGATATCATCATTGGCAGCACCAATGATAAGCACAACAAGGTCAACTAACGGTACGATACCGAAGATACCACCGCAAGTGAAGAAGTAGGCAGGGATCAAAGCCGGAGTTCCACCAAGGTAAACTCTGTGGATTGCCAATCCTCCAACAAGCAGGTCAAGTACTACTGCGACCCAACCGTTTTTCTCAGCCAGAGTAGCAGTAACAAATTGAGTTGACTGGGTTTCGTTAATTCCGTCTAAAGAATAAATTTGAACAGAAGACTCAAATAAATTCTCTACAGCTTCGTCATCAATAGTGTATTGATTAGAAGACGCAAACGTGTTGAACGAAAGTCCCAAGATTGCGAAAAGAGTAACTAAAATAAACTTTTTCATAAAAAATATTGTGTTTAAAAATTTTACCTGAAGGCGAAGTTAGAGATAATCAAGCAGTAATGAAATACCTAAAGAAATTCATGTAATATATAGGATGAATTTGTTGTAAAAATATTAGTTTGTTATAAGGGGGATATTTTGTTGTTGTTTGATAATTAGTCTTGTATTGGTTTTTCTGTCTTGCTTTGTGATGTCTGTTTTTTAAAGTAATAATTGTGTGGAAATGTGGTAAATGTGGGGGGTAAAAAATTATTTTTTGGTTTTTTATTATGTATAAAATTCTATTCTGAACTTCTGAGAGTATAAATAAATTTCCAGTCAGGCTCTAAAAAAATAAGCAGTTATTGACGAATGTTTTGGTATCTGATCAATAACTGCTTTATGCTATTAATTAAAGCTGAGTTTAACAGTTTTAATTATTAAACAACACCTTGTGCTTTCATAGCTTCTGCCACTTTAAGGAAGGCAAAAATATTAGCCCCCTCCAGATAGTTGCCTGGAACATCGTACTCTTCTGCTGCTTTCAGGCAAACATCATGAATGTTTTTCATGATATGTTTTAGCTGTGCGTCCACATCGTCATGGTTCCAGTACACTCCCATACGGTTTTGAGTCATTTCAAGACCTGATACGGCAACACCTCCGGCGTTTGCGGCTTTACCCGGCGCGTAAAGTATTTTGGATCTTTGAAACAGGTCAATCGCCGGAGGGGTGCAAGGCATATTCGCCCCTTCTGCAACGAGCTGAATTCCATTAGCAATCAGATTTTTCGCGTCTTGTTCGTTTATCTCATTTTGTACGGCACAAGGGAAGGCGCAATCTGCTTTTTCCTGCCAGAGTGCGTTGCAGGTGTCACTGCTGCTACAAGGATAGAATTTGGCTCTTGGATACTTTTCAACATACTTTTTAATCCTTTGCCTTTCTACATTTTTCAGATATTTTATATAGTCCAGTTTTTCCTGGTCGATTCCATCGGGGTCAATTATACATCCGCTGGAGTCTGAAGCACTTATTGGAATTCCGCCTTCGTGAAGAATTTTTTCGATAGCATACTGAGCCACATTTCCGGAGCCGGATACCAGGCAGCGTTTGCCATGCAATGTTTCTCCACGGGTATTCAGCATATTCACTGCAAAGTAGATGAGTCCGTAGCCTGTTGCTTCTGGCCGTATAACACTTCCTCCCCAGAAGGCTCCTTTGCCGGTTATCACTCCGGTAAATTCATTCTGAATTTTTTTATACATTCCGAAAAGGTATCCTATTTCTCTTTGTCCTACTCCAATATCTCCTGCGGGAACATCAGTATATGGCCCAATATGGCGATATAATTCCTGCATATAAGCATGGCAGAATCGCATAATCTCGGCTTCGGATTTTCCTTTAGGGTCAAAGTCGGCACCTCCTTTACCTCCACCCATAGGAAGGCTGGTTAGTGCGTTTTTAAATATTTGTTCGAAGGCTAAGAACTTTAGAATACTGTAATTAACAGTAGGGTGAAATCTTAAACCACCCTTGTACGGTCCTATTGCTGAGTTCATTTGAACCCTGAAACCACGGTTTACCTGAACAACTCCTTTATCATCCTGCCAGCAAACCCGAAATGAAATAATACGCTCCGGTTCTACCATTCTCTCCAGGATTTTAAGATCCCTATATTCGGGGTTTTTTATAAACACCCTTCCGACAGACTCTACTACTTCTTCAACGGCCTGAAGAAACTCATGTTCATAAGGGTTTCTTTTTCTAACACGTTCAATTAACTCTTCTTTGAAAAAATCTGACATATACTTTTCTTTTTACTAGACGAATTTTGCATAATCACTTATTGTCAATGGTTGGAGTTAACTGCTCCAGCCTGGCTAACTTCAGGATTACCGGGAATTGTAACGAACTTTTACTCCGGACCGCTATTTATTTGTACAAAATAAAACAAAAGCATAAAATTTTAGTATCAACGCTTTGGAAAAGATGGTGTATTGCGTATTTTATACATGTTGTATAAGTATTATGTCTATGTTTTAAATACTGATTTATGATTAAGCATAGATGTATCATAGTTTGGTTAATTCTTTTATTAATGAGATATGAGAAAGCTATAACGTTGAAGCTAAAGGAGGGAATGATTCTTTATATTATTTGAGGTTAATGTATTGAATCATTGCGATATAGGGAGTAAATGTAATTAGTGCTTTGGGGAATTGTTGTGATGGTTATGGAAATAAACAAAAAGAGCAGCTTCGCTGCTCTTTTTTGTTTTAACCTTTAACCGTAAACAAATTTTATATAGTGCAATTTTCAGAGATTACTTCTTCAATTTTAATATTGTTAATATCGACATACCAATCGGAATGGGGAGACCATTCATTGCAGTTATGACATTGTGTTTGCTTATATACTTTTTTGCAATTGGGGCACTGGCCATAGGTGGAGAAAGTGTTCCATATGTTGCCACATTCACTTTGCCATTTATCATCCGGAGAAGGTTCCCATTCACATTTAGGGCATCTGATATGTTTGCTCATTGCTTGAATATTTTCGGTTTGTTTGGTGAACGTTCATAGGAAAACGTTATTTTACGAAATTATCTGTACATAAGAAAATCCGATGTAAGTAATTACAGGTAATTCAATGTTAGGTTCCTTAAAGTGCTTATATATATCACTTAATTGTAAGTGTATAGTAGAGATAGGTTTTCTTGGAGTATTTTTGATAATATTCAGTTAGCCCCGGATTCGAAATAGAAATACATTGAAATTATTTTGTATCTCCTTCAATAGTTTCTTCTGATTTCTGAATATTCAGCCAGAATCATTGCTTCAACATTAGGCTCCCGGATAAGTAATTTGATTTATCTAAAACAGTTCGAGCGGCTTGCCAGTTAGGTAGGTAGTAGGTAAATTAAAACTGTATAGAATTGAGAACGGGTAGAGATGTAAATGATGAACCGGGTAAAGGAGCAAGGCCTCCTAAATTTAGGTTAGGCGGATTCTTTCTGTTATTTTTAATATTTATGATTTTTATAATCAACTTTTTTTACAGTAAATCTTTTGCTGTAGAAGAAGTATCGTGGAAAGACTTTGAGGATGCAGTAGCAGAAAAAAGGATCGAGAAAATTATCGTCGTTAATAAAGAGACTGCAGAGATATTTTTAGAGAAAGAACAACAATTGACGGATCAGACCATCTCACCTACACGAGAGCCCGTTAGCGGGCCTGATTACATAATAAATATCGGCTCTGTAGAAACCTTTGAAGAAAAGCTTGAGCGATGGCAGGCTGACTTATCTGATGAGGAGAAAATATATCCTAACTATGTTACCCGTGGGGGATTTCTGGATGGCTTCGGGTGGATACTTACCATCTTCCTTATAATTATCGGATGGTTGTTTCTAAGCAGAATGATGCGAAGTTCAGGCGATATGTCTTCTATCTTTAATTTTGGAAAATCTACGGCCCAGGTATTTGATAAAAATAAATTGAGTAACATCAACTTTAATGATGTGGCCGGCCTTGAAGAAGCGAAGGCTGATGTAAAAGAAATAGTTGACTTTCTTAAAAATCCTCAAAATTATACAAAGCTTGGAGCCAAGATACCTAAAGGTGTTTTGCTGGTAGGGCCTCCTGGTACGGGTAAGACACTCCTTGCAAGAGCAGTGGCTGGTGAGGCCAAAGTCCCCTTTTTCTCTATCTCAGGTTCGGAGTTTGTGGAAATGTTTGTGGGGGTAGGCGCTTCAAGGGTAAGAGATCTGTTCAGAAATGCAAAGCAAAATAGCCCATGTATCATATTTATTGATGAAATCGATGCCATTGGAAGGTCAAGAGGAAAGAACCAGTCATTAGGTAGTAACGATGAGCGTGAAAGTACCCTAAACCAGTTGTTGTCGGAGATGGACGGGTTTGGCGCCAATACAGGTATTATTGTTCTTGCGGCTACCAATAGGGGAGAGATATTGGATAAAGCTTTATTAAGGCCGGGAAGATTTGACCGTCACATATATATAGACCTTCCTGATGTAAAAGAGCGTAAAGAAATATTTCAGGTACATATTAAAAAACTGGTTGTCGATGATAGCGTTGATATAGATTTTCTGGCTTCACAAACACCGGGCTTTTCCGGAGCTGAAATCGCGAATGTTTGTAATGAAGCTGCTCTTATTGCAGCGCGGTCAAAGAAGCAAAAAGTTGATAAGGAAGATTTCATGAATGCACTGGATAGAATTATTGCCGGTGCAGAAAAGAAGAATAAAATTGTATCGGCGAGGGAAAAAGAGATTGTAGCTTACCACGAAGCAGGACATGCTATCGCTGGCTGGGTACTGAAAGGAGCAGATCAATTAGTAAAGATTACTATTATACCTAGAGGCCGTTCATTAGGAGCAGCCTGGTATTTGCCGGAAGAGCATCAGATACTTTCATATAAGCAATTCTATAATGATTTATGCGTAAAGCTCGCCGGGCGGGCGGCAGAAGAGGTGGTACTGGGAGAGATATCTTCCGGAGCATTGGATGATTTGGAAAAAGCGACTAAAGAAGCTTACACAATGGTGGCATATTATGGCCTGAATAAGAAAGTAGGTAATATTAGTTATTATGATTCTACCGGTGGCCAGGAAAATGTTTTTCAAAAACCTTATAGTGAAGAGACTGCCAGATTAATCGATGAAGAAGTAAGAATATTAATCGATTCAGCTTACGAAAAAACCAAAAAGGTATTAATAGAGAAGAAGGATAAGTTAATAAAGGTAGGTAAGCTGCTATTGGAGAAAGAACTGATATTCCGGGAAGACGTGGAGAAAATATTTGGAGAAGAACAGGTGGAGGAAGGCGTAAAAACAGCAAGGTAAATTACTGTTTTTACGCCTGGTATTTATTCAATAAACATCTTGATCTTTTTAGTTTTGGTCCTGGTCTTTAACCATTCCGTTATTTGATTTATCTGTTCGCTGGAAGGTTGTTTATCGAAACTCAGATAAGCAATGTATAGCGGCTCCGATTTATTATTATCTACATGATAAAGAGTGCTTTTTTGCAAAGAGAACGATACAAGGTTTTTGTTTAAAGCCTTAATTTCTTTTGATATATCTTCAACAGAAACTTCCATCTTTTTATAAGAAAGAACTTCTGCTTCCAGTAAAGCAATTTTTTTGTCTTTATCTTTTATGACCTCCTCGTTTTTTCTGTAAAGTTCTTCAAGTAATCCTGTTTTAACAGAAGCGATGTCAATATCCTTATTGGCTTTCAACCCTTGTTTTACGATTAGCTCAGTACCTTCCAGTTTATACATAGGAAGCTTACTTTTAATGGTTTCTATAATATTTTCCTCCAGAGGTTCTCCTACCAGAAAGACTTCGATCTTTGCTGGTAAGGTTTCAGTATTTATTTTTTTATCTGCCACAAATGTGTTGGCAAAAGTAAACTGATCATTTATAAAGGCTGAAATATTCTTTTCCTGAATCGTTTTGGTAACAATGGTATAAGCCATGTATATACTGGGCACGACCGCTACCAATACGATGAGAGTAATGTATCTTTTGACTCTTTTTTCAGTTTCAGGATCTATAAAGCTATATTTTTGAAACTTTAGAAAACGTACTATGAAAAAGGTAGAAAAACTGATAAAAACAGCATTTATAAAGAATAAATAAAATGCCCCGGTGAAGAAATATAGATTTCCTGATGCCAGTCCGTATCCTGCTGTACATAAAGGAGGCATGAGGGCAGTGGCTATGGCAACCCCTGGAATGGCATTACCTTTTTCTTTACTTGACCCTGCAACAATACCAGCCATACCTCCAAACAATGCAATAAACACATCCCAAATCGTTGGGGTTGTCCTTGAAAGTAATTCTGACCTTGCTTCATCAAGTGGCGTTATTAAAAAGTACGTGGTGGAAGTAGCCACACTAATGGCCACCATAATTAACAAGTTTTTGCCTGCCTTTTTGATTAAATCAAAATCGTTGATACCAACAGCAAGGCCTATTCCCATAATAGGGCCCATGAGTGGAGATATAAGCATTGCTCCTATAATTACGGCAGTAGAATTGACATTTAGTCCGATAGAGGCTATAAAAATGGCAAATACCAAAACCCATACATTCAGTCCACGAAATTCTACTCCGCGTTTAATGGATTTGATTATTTCCAGTTCGTTTTCTTTGTCTTCCTCGAGGCTAAAACGCTCTTGTAGAAAGTCTTTGATATCCCTTAATATTTTTCCCATAATAGAAATATCCGTTGTTAAAGAAGGTAAATGATAAAAATATTTTTATTAAAGCTAAGAAAAATATGGGTATTATTAATGGTTTGTGGATAACTCCTTTGGTTAAAAATGCAATAAATAGTTGTGCCCCAGTTGTATATATTTTTGCGCTTTTTGTTCCCAATGATCACTTTGAGTATATTGTTGCTCCAGCAAATGGGCTGCTGTAAGTTTAGCTCTTAGAAATGCTCTTTTCGTTTTATAAAAGGAAATTAAGGTGGATGGTATGTTGTCAAGGGTGTATTTTTGGTAATTATCAATTATCATTTGCCCAACCCACGCAGCACCTAGAAAATCACATTCCATGGCAAGAAATGCGAGTTCCTCTGCGGGGTCGATTATCCGTAAGGATTTATCAAATTCAAGACAATCAAATATCTGGGGTGGGTTTGTAAGGCATATATGCTCAGGCCTCAGATCTCCATGGCCTTCTATATACTTACCTTCTGCTATTCTTTCTTCGAAGAGTTTACTGTTGTTTTTTATAAAGTCAAGCAACGATTTATAAATAGTATCGGCTAATCGGGCAGTGTCTGTTTTATTCGTAAGCTCATTCACTATGTTTTTGTACGATTCTACTTCCTGTTCCATCCTCTGTCGGAGGTTTTTCCATACTACGATCTCTGGTTTTGCATTGAGGTAAAAAGTAGATAAAATAATGGCGGTATGCATTAAGTCCTCTGTAGTTACCGTATTATTTTTAATACGATAATCCAGCATTTTGTCGGCAGGAAGTTGGCACATTTTAACCAGCCATTCGGCAATTTCGCCTTCTCCTCTAAAGTTTAAGCCTTTGTAATTGTGGTATATGGGGATAATTCCAAGATAAGTGTCCGGGGCAAGCCTGCGATTCAACCGGAGTTCTTCTTTAATGCAAAAGGTTCTGGCTTCAAAAGATCTTAAATCTATAAAATCAGTTTTAACAGGCTTTTTCATTTTTAAAACAGTATTGCCTGATAATACTACAATGGAAAAATGAGTTTCAATGAGTTTAATTTGTTCTGGCCTTTCGCTGTAGCTGTCGGGATTGGTGAGAAATTGTATTTTCTCTTCTAATCCTGCCTGAGGGATTTGTGCTTGTTGCATAGCCCGGTTTGTTTTGAGAAAGAGACGTTCTTCAGAAGAATGATTTGTAAGACCCAATAGTCATAATGCTTTTTTGAAACAGACTCTTTCATAAGCTTTCTAGTCTACAACTTCTTCAGTTTCTTTGGATACATTATTTATTAAAGTATCTGCTTTCGCTTCAATCGCTTCTTCCTCTTTACTATATATTTCTTCTTCTCCTGCATCAGGAGCATATCCATCTTCTTCTGTTCCCGGTTCTCCAAGAGGCAGGTCATGGTACAGGCCTTCTTCATTTTCCAGTACCTGGCGATTATTCTCATGGTTGCTATTGTGCTCATTACATGCCGCCCAACTAAAAGATAATACAAGTACAACCCAATATATCCATCTCATAAGCCTATCCTTCTATTCCCTATAAAAGAACATATTGGTTTTGTAAAATGTTTTTGGGCTAAAGTGAGTAAAAGCTTTTTGTTATAATATTTAATTTAAACAAGCACCTATAGGGATCTTAGCTTAATTTAGTAATGTTGGTCGTTGGTATTAATATTCATAATCCAATAATTCTTTTTCTCTTTTAGCCGCTTCCTGTCTTTTCTCATTGAGTATTTTTTCACGATGTTGTGTTTTGCTTTGCGCTTCTATTTTCTGAAGACTATCATCTGGTGATATGATGCTGTCGGGATCAGCAGTGGGCATGTTACTTCTTGTTTCTGGTTTTAATACAGATATGCTGTCTGTTGTCTCCGGAATAAGTGTAGGAATACTATCTGATTTGTCCTGACTAAAAGCAGTAAGAGAATATAATATAAATATTAATCCCAATATCCATCTCATAGTATTAAAAGCTTATCGTCTCTCTATTAGATTAACATTGGTATTGTTGGTTTTGTTAATGATGTCGTTCCTTTCTTTTTTCTTTAATAATAGTGATGATGAAAGGGATTAAAGCGATGAAAATAATTATTGGGATAATGTAGCTTATGTAATCTTTAATAAAGGGGAACAATTGAACGAGATAATAGCCCATGAATAAAAACAGATTTACATAGAGTATTACAGCAATAAATGATAATAAGAAGAATTTTTTTAAATCCACTCCAATGATACCGCAAACCAGAGGGGTGAAGGGCCTGAGAAATGGGATAAATTTGCCGGCTACGATACCGATTATTTCATGGTTGCAGTAATATGTTTCTGTTCGTTTCAGGTATTTCTTCTTAAAGTACCAGGTGTCTTTTTTCTGATATAGTTTTTTGCCAAATTTTTTTCCGAGATAATAGCCGGTAAAATCTCCTGCGAGTCCGGCTAATATAAGGCCGGGAATAAGGATAGCTACAGAAGTTTGGAGCGATTCAGCGCCAATCAGGAGCCCGGCAGTAAATACCATAGTCTCTCCACCCGGAATTAATAAACCCAAAAATAATCCGGTCTCAAGATAAGTCAGGATTATTAATATAGTTATTCCGCCCCATTCAAGAATTGATTCGCTCACCTTAAAAAGTATTTATTGTAGTTCTTATCAGGTTTGTGAGAGTATAATAATAAAGGCCGATTATTAATTTTTTAATATATAATCAGCCTTTATTTTCTTTCCCTTCCCCTCTAATATGGATGATATAGGACATCTGACGAC
>DATCKK010000518.1:0-2658 GCA_036562325.1 Cytophagaceae bacterium
AGAGACTTAAGGATATAAAAACTTTAATTATGGCAATAGCTTCTGATAATGCTTTGAAAGAAAAAATCTCTGCAATTCTTTCTTCTATTACTCGTAAGATAAAAACTCCAATTCCTAAAGAAATAAAACCCATGTTAGCTACATTGGTAACTAAACCGAAAGAAGAAGAGGGATGGCTATATGAAGTCAAGTGGGATGGTTTCAGAACATTATCCTACATCCATAAAGGAAAAGTAAGTCTCTGTTCTCGCAACAATAAATCGTTTAATGATAAATTTTATCCTGTTTATAATCAACTAAAAGAATGGAAAATCAATGCCATATTTGACGGAGAAATCATTGTTATGAATTCGCAAGGTTTTCCGGATTTTTCAGCATTACAGGCCTGGAGAAGCGAAGCAGATGGAGAACTCATCTATTATGTATTTGATATCTTGTGGCTTGAGGGGTATGATTTAATGAAGGTACCATTAAAAGAACGAAAAAATATTATCAGTGCCTTATTGGATAATACCGGAATTATAAGAGCAAGCGAAAGTTTTACTATTTCAGGTAACAAGTTTTTCGAATTAGCCCAACAACTTAATCTGGAAGGAATAATAGCTAAAAACGAGAACAGTGTTTACCAAGAAGGCATTCGTTCCAAAGAGTGGCTAAAAATTAAAACGGAAAAACATCAGGAAGCAATTATAGCCGGCTACACCCGAAATGAAAACAGCAACAAACTTTTTAGTTCTTTACTTTTAGGCATTTATGAAAATGGAGAACTAATACCAATCACACCGGTTGGTACAGGATTCAGTCATAAAACACAAATAGAAATTTTAAATAAACTGACCCCAATAAAGACTACCCAATGCCCCTTTCGTGAAACACCTGATTTTACTAAACCTTCCCGCTTCAGGCCCAACCCTCCCAAAGCAGAAATAACCTGGGTAAAGCCGGAAATCGTAGCTGAAATTACTTACCAAACCGTTGCATCTGATGGATCATTCCGTCATCCTTCTTTCAGAGGTTTAAGAGAGGATAAGAGTGCTAATGAAGTAATAAAAGAAACTCCAATAGATGAGATATATGTAAATGAAAATAATTTGATCAGAGATAAGTTGATTCACTATACAGGTCAACAGGAAAGAAAAACTTTACTCAACCCTTCGGATGAGACACAGGTACGGAATATTGAAGGACATCAACTAAGATTTACCAATCTTAGTAAAATATTCTGGCCCAGGGAACATATCAGTAAAAGAGATATGATCAATTATTATTATCAGGTTATTCCATATATGCTTCCATATATGAAAGATCGTCCGCAAACACTGAATCGCTTTCCTAATGGCATCCATAACGACAGTTTTTATCAAAAAGATGTTACAGGCAAAGTACCCGGATGGATAAAAAAACACAGGTACTATAGTGAAACTGACCAACGGGAAAAGAATTTTTTAGTGGTAACCGATGAGGCAAGCCTGCTTTATATAGCCAATTTGGGTTGTATAGAAATGAATGGATGGAGCAGTAAAACACAAACACCTGATTATCCGGACTGGTGCATTATAGACCTGGATCCGGATGGAAACCCGTTTGAAGAAGTAATAGAAACCGCACAGATAACCCGACAAGTATTAGACGCTATAGACATTCCTTCTTATTGTAAAACATCAGGATCCACAGGAATGCATATTTATATTCCCTTAGGGGCAAAATATACTTATGAAGAGTCCAAAGAATTTGCCCGAGCTGTTGTTAAAGTCATACATAAACTAATCCCAGATTTTACTTCGATAGAACGTTATACCTCTAAAAGAAAAGGAAAGCTATATCTTGACTTTTTACAAAACCGTCCCCAGGCAACAGTAGCCTCGGTCTACTCTATACGCCCCAAACCGGGAGCACCTGTCTCCATGCCCTTACATTGGGATGAAGTTAAACGAGGAATAACTAACCAAAGCTTTACGGTTCACAATGCTATAGACAGATTAAAAGAAACAGGAGATCTTTTCCAGGGAGTTTTAGGCGAAGGGATTAATATGGAAGATGCACTACAAAAACTAAGTAAACTATTTAAAGAGGTAAAAGTAAAACAGCGGTAAACAATAATAGGTACTAAACAAAGAGGCTGTCCCAGGTTCGGAACAGCCTCTCTTTTCATATTGGCAGCTTTAATTAATTTATTACTTATTGTTGTTTTATGATTACCATTTCTTTTGACTGGCCACCTATTACTAGTCTTACCAGGTAAGTACCATTCGCTAAGTCAGAAATTTCATAATTATGATTTCCGGCACTTAGTTTTTCATTTTCTAATAATGTTTTGGTTTTAATACCTAACATATTATAAACTTCTATACTTACCTCTGATGCGGTTGGCAAATCAAAGTTTAGATTTGAAATTTCTGCGAATGGGTTAGGATAAACATTTACAGAAAGCATACTAACATCCTCAAGCCCGGTAATCGTCGGCAAAACGGTAATATTGATAGACCTTGGCAAACTTGGGCCAGAGCCATCATCCGCAACAACAGTCAGTGTACCAGAAGTTGCAGTGCTTGAGAAATCTAATGTAACGCTGTTTCCTGTTCCGTTAATAGTAACTCCAGAGCCATTCGTATATGTCCAGGTATAAGTAACTCCGTCAACATAAGGTACAGTATACAC
>DATCKK010000521.1:0-9645 GCA_036562325.1 Cytophagaceae bacterium
CAACTACTCAGTTTAACATTGTTACTGACTGCTTCATTAAGTACTATGGGGCAAAATTTTAAAAATCAAACAGCAAAAGTTTCTTTTCTTGCTGCTCCGCGAGTCATTCAAAATGCATCTGTAAACACCTACAGTGTCGAAGTTAAAGGTTATGAGAATAATTTAAATGACATAGGTTATTCTTCAGGAGCTCTCATAGACAGAGTAATATTAAATACATTCACAAAAGTCAATGGCGAAGGTGAAAATAAAATCATCTTCCGTTTTGGTGGATATGGAAGTTTAAACGGCTCTCTTTCTTCATCTACTAATTCTGAAGGGAAGGTAAGTTATTACTATATATACAACTATACCTTGCCAATGAGTTATGAGATCTATGCTGATAACAAAAGAATAGCAGGAGGAGAAATTAAAGCAAAACAACAAAACAGTGCGGCCCCTTCCGTTGATCAATTTAGTTATAAGTCTAAATCTTTTAACAGTAGTACAGACGCTAACAACTTCTGGAACGGAAGTGGTAAAGCCGAAGTCAGAAATCATATCAAAGGAAACTTTGAGAATAAATTCAAAGAGTTTTTAGCAGAGGTTAAATATGATATAGACTATTATCCATCAACTGCTACTACCAGTTTCGGAATGTTCAAAACGACTAAAAAAGCAGACTTTACCGTTTATGAAAAAGCAGCTGAAAGTGCTGAAAGAGCATTAGAAACATTGGTGGCAGGTCAACCAAGAACAGGATTAAGAAATGCACTGGACTCTGCGATGACTTTCTGGAGCACTACTTTATCAACCTTAGACCCTACTAACAAGGAACAGGATAAATTATTCTTCGTTTGTGCCAATAATCTGGCTAACTCTTATTTGTGGATGGATAATATTGACAGTGCTTTATATTTTGTCAGTGTAGCTGAAAAAGCAAAATTCAGAGAAGGTTATCTTTCTATGCTTAAATATGAAATAGAAACAAGACAAAAGCAATTGAACACATTAAAGGCTTTTGGTATTGATCCTTATACCGGACCTGCACGTGCTACACAGGAAGAGATTGATGCCATCAATGCCAAGGCCGAAGAAGACAGATTAAATAAAGAAGCGGAAATAGCTGCACGTATTGCTGCTGCAGAAAAGAAATTTGCACCGGTGATCGAGAATTATGATGGTTATATCATTGACAGAGCTGACAAAAAGGTTTCCGGAAAAATCATTTGCTACAAAGCAAACAATGGTGAAAGAACAGGAAAGAACTTCTTCGTTGCGGACGGAGCTGATAAAGAAATGGAACTAACTGCATCATTCGTTAAAGCTTGTGAATTCGGTTCAAATAAATATGAACTGGTAAAATACGCTGATGCCACAGGGCTTGGCAAAGAAACTCAATTACTATTAGTTGCTTACGAGTCAAACAAAATCAAGGTATACAAATCTTATTACAAGTTGAAAAATTCAGATACGTACACGACAGATATTTATTACAAGCGTCCTGATGAGGAAGTAGCCACTAATACCACCACAGTTGCTTTTACAGTGGCGTATAAAAAACAATTAGCCAAGTATTTTGAGAACTGTGCAGAGATTAACAAAAAAGCACTGGCTGGTGACTATACAGATTCTCCGGAAATGAGAATTGCTGCTGCGGTAGACTATAGCAATAGCTGCAAATAATAGTATCATTTTTAATAATAAAACAGGCTGTCTTTTATTTTTAAGACAGCCTGTTTTGTTTGTAATCTCATGAATGCTTTCCAGAAATTAGAGAATCGATAGTTTGATTTTTGAATTATCAAACTAATAATACAGTATTACCATAATGGATACAGAAGGTAAAAAATAGTAATTACCATTTCCCGCACGCCACATTATTGTAATTAATGTTTGAATAATTAATTATATTTCAATACATTGCCCTAATTATTTTTCACCTATGGCTATCTTCAAAAGCTATGGGGTAATGCTCAAGTTTTATTTTAACAGTCAACAAACATGAAAACTTTGTTTTTATTTCTAAGCATTAATTTTCTTTTTACAATCGTAAGTTCTGCCAAAATCATCCATGTGAAGCATGATGCCTCCGGAGAAAATAATGGCACTTCCTGGAATGATGCTTACACAAGCCTCAATGAAGCTATATCGGCAACTGTTTCAGGAGATACCATATGGGTAGCAAGAGGAGTTTATACTCCGGAAAACTTTACAAGTTTCAAAATACTTCCCGGTCGTGTTTACATGGGTAATTTCCAGGGAACAGAAACTCATTTAAACCAGCGGGACGTAACAGATGTTTCTGCCCATACTATTCTGGATGGGAATAATAGTACCAGACATATATTAACCAGAGATAATCAAAATTTGGGACCAGCACATGAAGCCATTATAGATGGGTTTACCATACAAAGAGGTAGAGCGATTCCAGATGCGGATAACAATCCGGGAAGCTCGACTGGATCTGCTGCATTGATCCGGGGAGGGTTTGTCACATTCAAAAACTGTACAATTACTAATAATTATGCAAAGGCCGGAGGAGCGATATCTTTATATGGATTTTTTAATGCAAGTACCCTCTATGTTGAAAATACGAGGATCCGGTTTTTTGATTGTACATTTTCTAAAAATCAAGGTGCCGCATTGTCAAATATAAATGGTCTGGCGGTAAAAGCAGATTTGGGGGCTGCTAGCGGTTATTTAGGTGCAGAGTTTATTTTTGACCGTTGTAAATTTGACGATGAAAGATATTATGAAAATGTAGCATTTCCCGGAAGTCTGGTATTTCTCCAATCATCAAGATCTTCATTCAACAATTGTACATTTAACCGAAATTTTTTTACTCCTCTTGATCTCATGGGTGGGGAAACAAATATAGATTCCTGTACTTTTTATGAAAACCTTGGCTACTCCACCTCTTGCTTCAATTTAAACATTGATAAAGGTACAATTTCCAATTGCACTTTTCGAAATGGAATCAATACTGTTAAAACTAGTTTTTTGGCTGGCCCAAGTGTAGGTTATCTGAATGGAAGTATTGTAATAAATAATTGTATTTTTGATAATAATACAAGTTTTGGGACTTATGGAGCATTGCTAATACAAGGAATGGATAGGACAATAATGAATAATTGCTCCTTTACCAATAACCAAACAAAGATAAAACAAGGCAATGGGTTAGTTAGCTTGTATGGAGGTGCGGTAACAGTAAGTAACAACAGTTCATTGAAAGCGAACAATTGCCTGTTCTTTAATAACAGCCTTGATGTTAACCCGGAGTATAGTTCTCCGAAATATGGTGGTGCAATTTATGCGGCGGGGGCAGCGGATGTTCATATTTTGCAATGTACATTCGTTAAAAATGTTGCGACTGCGGGTGCGGCTATCTATGCCAATTATTCTGCGGACACTAATGCAGTAACAATTACCAATTCCATATTATGGGATAACCAGGTGATGATTGATACAAACTTAAATACAGGTAATATCTCCTATGCTCTTGTTCCGAATTCAGTACAAAGAGAAGGAAATAAGCCTTCACGGATTATTATTAACTCCAGTCTTTATCAGACAGGAAAATGTGGCTGGAATGCCTATTGCGAACCTACAGAAATAAATGATTGCCTGATAAATGTTGACCCATTATTTTTAGACACCACAACCTACGATTTCCGGCTTAGATCCTGTTCGCCCGCCATAGACGCCGGTAATAAAGATTCGATTATATCTCTATTAAATGATTACAGTGGGAACCTGCGGTTACAAGGATTAAGCTCTGATCTGGGTATTTATGAAAATCCGGTTCTGATTTCTGATATGATACTGAATTCTGAATTAGCTGCGCCTTTAGTCCTATCTCCTTCCGATTTTACAGATAAGTTTAATGATCTTACAGGTCCATTAGAAAACATTCGTATAGTTTCATTGCCAGAAGAAGGTTCTCTCTTGTTTAATGGAAAAAGTTTACAAGTGCCCTTTTTCGTAAACGTAGCAGATATATCAAAACTGCACTTTGAAGCAGATAGTTGTATAGGCTCGCAAGTAAAATTTAAATGGGTAGGTATGTCGGGAGATACCTGTGCATTACACGACACTGCACAGGTAATAATAAATACCGGAGGAGGGGTTTATGTTAGACCTGAGAAACCGATTGTAAGCTATTCATCCGCAATAGAGTTTTGCGCGGGGGATAGCGTGAAACTAAAAGCTCCAACCGGATTTCAGAAATATTTGTGGAGTGATGGACAAACTTCTGAATCAATTATTGTGAAAGCGTCGGGCAATTATTTTGTGAAAGTGTATGATATCTGTTACAGTTATGCTTCCGATACTGTTTTTACAATCCGGAAAACAATTCCTACCCCACTCATTTCAGACGGTTCTCGTTGCCTTCCCGGACCGGCTACTATAACAGTTTCAGGGGCAGATAATTTCTTCTGGTATACTGATAGTACAAGTGCAACTCCAATTGCAACCGGAGCTTCTTATAGTTATGAATATCTGACTACCAATGATACTATTTATCTTGAATCAGAAATAGCTGGATGTTTTTCTCCAAGACAGTCTATTGTTACTTATATCGATTCCATAGTTCCTCCAAAACCAATTGTTCAGGATACTGGCCGTTGTGAAGGTACCCCTATCACCTTATCTATAGATAATTTCAGCAATGACTTTTTGTACAGATGGTATATTGTCCGTAATTCAGGCATTGCCGGAGCTGGTTTTAGCTATGAAACGCCTGTTAAAACTTTTCCTGCTAATTCACTACAACAAGATTCTATAGTATTGGTACGGGCAGAAGGATATGCATGTATTAGTGAAATAGATACTGTAAAAGTAAAAGTGTTTTTAAAGCCTGAGAAACCTGAAATTACCTACAATGAGTCTTTAACAACCTGTGACAGCCTTGAGTTATTTGCTCCTTCCGGATACAAGCAGTATCAGTGGATTCATTTTGATGAAAATTCTCCATTTAATATCGTTTCCACTCAGAATCGGATTTATGCAAAGCAAACATTGGAAATTGTTCTGATAGTTACGAGTTATGAAGAATGCATATCACCGGCGAGTGATCCTGTTGCTATTACAATTAGTTCAGTTCCTGTCCCCCTATTACAACAAGATGGGGATAGCCTTCGAGCATCTTCCGGTTCTGACTCCTACAAATGGTACTTAAATGGTTTGCCGCTGACTTTGAATGGGCCTGCAATTTATCCCGAGCAATCAGGAGCTTATTCTGTACAGGGGGAAGACATTAATGGATGTGTTTCTGATACATCAGATGCAATTATGTATGTTGTTACCAGTATTACACAAGATAAACTTATAGGAAACAATTTTGTAATCTATCCTAACCCTGTCAAAGACCTTGTCTATATAGCATCCCCCATGAAGGAAAATCTTTCGGTAAAGATTGTAAACAGTCAGGGCATACTAATGAAAGAAGAAAAATTAAACACAAATAACTTTATAGATATCTCCTCATTCCCCGAAGGTTTATACTTTGTAAAGATCAGCAATGAGGAATTTTCGGAAGTGGTGAAGGTGATGAAAAAGTAAAAGATAAAGCAAACTCACAACCCTCTCCGTGACCTTGCCCACCTGACAGACCACCGACTTCTCTCCGTGGCCTTGTCCCCTGACAAGACACATCCTTGGAAGTTTGTAGCTTATAGCTATCGCCCCCAAGGATGTGTTACCTTCAAAAATATTCCATCTACCTCTACTACAATCTTACAGCTATTCTTATCTAAGATCTCAACCTTTTACATTATCTTCTCTATTTTTTATTTTCCCATTAATTACTTATACCAATAGGGTAACCCTTTACTAATATACTTCCTTAAAACTAGAATCTTCAACTATCTAAATCCGTACAGTCCAAAATATTATTAGCAAACTCTCCTCAGAATTAAAAAACACTTTGCATGAACCCTAAATTTTCCTATTTTTCAAAATCTAACAACTGCTAACCTATGAAAATCATTATTTCTCTGCTGATTTCATTCCTGTTTCTCCATCAGTCACTACTTGCCGGACAATCTGATACTACGCAGAAAAATCAGGTAATTGCCATGCACTTACTTAATTATGGATCAGATGCTGACCTCCAATATCTTGCCACAAGACTTCACGAATTCGCTGAAAAAGGAGTGAATACACTCATACTGGAAGTTGATTATAATTTTGATTTTAAATCGCATCCAGAACTTAGAGCGCCAGATAAATACATAACCTTAGCAGGTGCTCGTCAATTTGCACAGCGATGCAAAAAATTAAATATAAGGGTCATACCTGAGTTTCAATCACTGGGCCACCAGTCCTGGGCCGAACATACTTTTTCTTTACTTACCAAATATCCTGAACTTGATCTGACTCCGGGAGCCTTTCCGCAAAACAAAGGTATTTACTGTCGTGAGTGGGATCCAACCAATCCAAGAGTCAACCAGATCATTTTTCCTATGATCGATGAGATCATCGACGCATTTCAGGCAGATGGTATCCATGTGGGAATGGATGAAATATTTCTGCTTGGCGCTAAAGAGTCTCCCACCACTTATGGAAAAGATCCGGGAGAGTTATTCGCCAAAGTGGTTAATGAATTTCACGATCATTTTGTAAAAGAAAAAAAAGTAGAAATGTACCTTTGGGGAGATCGATTGATCGATGCTAAAAAATACCCCTATGGCGATTGGGAAGCCTCCAGTACTGGAAGCGCAACAGCTGTAGATAAAATACCTACTGACATTATCATTTGTGACTGGCATTACGGGCTGAGAGACTCTTACCCTTCCATCCCCATGTTCCTGGAAAAAGGCTTTAAAGTGTTACCCTGCAGTTATATAGATCCTTTGGCATCAAAAGCCTTAATCAAACACTCTCTCAGACAAAACCATCCGAATATGCTAGGTCATATGTTTACTTCCTGGAGTAGTGTGCCAAAAGACTCTATATTGATCTATCCTGCATTTACCGAAGGAATGGCTATCATAAAGAATAAAAAAATATGGGATATAGCTATTGACGTGCACAGTACTAATACAGATGGTACTTTATCTATTTCCTTAGCTTGTGAAAAGAAAGATCTATCCATCTATTATACACTTGATGGTTCTGAACCCGGAAAAAATTCTTTATTATATCAGCATCCGTTTAAACTAGAAAAAACCGCAACTATAAAAGCAAAAGCTTTTTACGGAACGGAAGAGGCAGGCGAAGTCTGCTCTAACTCTTTTATGGTTCATAAGGCAACAGGAAAAACGGTAAAGCTAACTACCCCGCCCAGTAGCAAGTATGCCACAATTGGAGGCCCATCTGCCTTAGTAAATGGAATTACTTCAACAAAAGCATTCAACGATGGCCAATGGTGTGGATTTGAAGGCGTGGATATAGAAGCAGTGATTGATCTGGGGTCAATGGTAGAGATATCCGAAATAAGCTTAAATACCTTTAATGATCCTCAAAGCTGGATTATGCCTGCCAATAAGATGCAGATATGGGTTTCGGAAGACGGTTTAAAATTTGAAAAAGTGGGAGAAGTAAAAGGTCCCAGAAACAATAAAGCTCACACAGCACCTGTTACTGCGGCCATCGGAAACAGAAAGGCTTCTATTGTTAAAATTATAATACCTAAAGTAATGCTTCCTGCTGATCATCCGGGTGCCGGTAATGCTGCATGGATATTATTGATGAGATAATGATTAAGTAATGAATCAAAGCTTAAGTATATATTCTTATATTAACATATAGAATATACCTTTGGTTAAATAAATTTTATCTCGAAGTTGTCAACAGAAAACTTAAACCTTGTAATCTATTTCAACTTCATCACATATGCCAATCAATAGCATTTTATGAACCTGAAGAAGTAGAGTTAATCAATAAAATAATTACTAATAATAGTTTTAGAGATAAACAATGTATACCTAAAAATGGTTATTGAAGGAAGAACTTGTAGTCTTGCGCCCGGAAATAATATTAAATTTCTAAATATCATTTTTTAAAATTCTTTCGTAGATGGCTAAAAACAATTTCTCCTTTAATAATCTCCTTGTATTTCTGATATTATATTTGGTTTTACTTCCATGTTTGTCCTTAGGGCAGGTTAGTACAGACCTCCCGATTGATACTCTCAAAAAATTAAGCCTTGAAGAGTTGATGAATATTGAAATCACCGTTACTTCTGTATCAAGACAACCAGAGAAATTATCAGAAGTTGCTTCCGCCATACAGGTTATTACCAGACAGGATATTCTCAGATCAGGTGCTACGAGTCTACCGGAAGCCTTACGACTTGCTTCCAATTTACAGGTTTCGCAAATCAACTCTTATGCTCATGTGATCAGCGCAAGAGGGTTCAATGCTATATTTTCCAATAAATTCCTGGTGATGATAGATGGCAGAGTGGTGTACTCTCCCCTCTTTGCAGGTGTATTCTGGGATGCACAAAGTGTATTGCTGGAAGACATTGAACGTATAGAAGTAATCAGCGGGCCAGGAGTCACTGCGTGGGGCGCCAATGCAGTGAATGGTGTAATCAATATAATTACAAGAAGTGCAAAAGACAGCCAGGGACTTTATTTATCAGCATCTAAAGGGACATTTTTAGAAAATTTTGGCGCCGCAAGATATGGAGGTAAAATTTCTGACAATTTTCATTATCGTATTTATGCCCAGCATTTCGATCGTAGCAATACCTTTTTTCCTCAAGACTCTCTCAATACCGACAAATGGAGATTTACACAAACAGGTTTTCGTTCTGACTGGCAGGTTAATTCAGCAAACTCTCTGATATTGTACGGAAATTTGTATTTCGGCAAAGAATATACCTTTCCGTCTGCTTCTTCCATTGATGGACAAAACGTGTTAGCCCGATGGACTCATAACTTCTCCGACAGTTCACAATTCATTGCACAGGCATTTTTTGACCGTACCTGGAGAGAAGATATACCCAGCACTATCAGCGATGAGTTATACACTTATGATATAGAGTTTCAGCATCAATTTTATATTAAAAAGAGACACAACATTATCTGGGGAGGAGGTTATCGCTTTATGGCTGATAATACTATTAATGCTACTCCTATTGTTGGCTTTGTTCCGGCAAAAAGAAATATGCCGCTTTATAGCAGCTTCATTCAGGATGAAATCTCTTTAATGAAAAGTAAATTAAAATTCATTATAGGAACAAAGCTTCAGCACAATGTATTCACCGATTTCGAAATACAACCTAACGTACGCTTTGCCTGGACACCAATTCACAACCATACTGTTTGGGGCGCTGTTTCGAGAGCCATACGTGCACCTAGCCGAATAGATGTTGATTATCACATACCTGTATTGCCGGTACCCCCTACTGTTCAAAGTGTTGCAGGTGGGCCAAACTTCAGGTCTGAAACATTAATTGCGTATGAACTTGGTTACAGGTTTCAACCTACGGAAAAACTATCATTGTCACTGGCTTCCTTTTATAATTTTTATGACAACCTTTATACCGTGGAAGCACTACCAGGAACTTTAACCTATCAGATACAAAACGGAGCACTGGGAGAAACAAGAGGCATTGAATTATCAGGCGCTTATCAATTGCTTAAAAACTGGAGGTTAAGAGGTGGTTATACTTATTTTCATAAAGACCTTCGCACCAAACCAGAACATACC
>DATCKK010000524.1:0-7116 GCA_036562325.1 Cytophagaceae bacterium
CCCCAAGCCTAAAATGAAAATGAAAATTATTTGTCTCATAATTCGCATAAAACCAGTATATAGTATACGAAATAACAGGTGATCAAATTATACAGCAACCTTTTATTCTTTTTACAAGCGAATAACTCTAATACTATGCCAGACTTAATTTATTAAAATCTCTCTGTTACTAATAAGTCAGTTTGAAAGTTATTATTAACCTCGAACAATATTCAAAATTAAACATTGCTGTTTGAATTTGAAATGATTATTTTACTGATACTTCACGATGATAGTAATGTTGGAATTCCTTCCTCTGTCATCGCTGCAGGAGATTTTAACCGCTCCTTCCTGAGGACTGAAAAAAATACTTTCAGATGGCCGGGCTTCCCGGTAAAACCGGTTATTGATATACCAGTATACTTTGGTTACATCGTTTTCAGCCTGGCAGGATAGTTTTAACTGAGCAGGTTCTTCCCTGTCTACAATGTACTCTTTGTTATCTACCGGAGAAACAATAAGAGGTGGTTTTCCTCCGAATATCTTTTCGCAGTGAGGGTTATGTTCAGGAATTTTTTCATAATTGACTCCCTGAGCTTTATAGAAATCTAACAGCTCCGGTGCATGATTGGGAAATAACTTCTTTTTATATCCCGCCTCCGGGAGGCAGGAGCTACAATAGCAAAACGATTCGTCCGGACTGAGAAATACAGGTTTAAGATGCGTACATTTTTCTGCGGATGAGACATTGGTAATGAAGAAATCGGCAATACTATTATTACAATATTCACCGGGGACTTTTCCTGATTCAGGGCATACAAATCGAATTCCTAATTCGGCAGGTTTAAAAGACCATTGTGCATTAGAGTTGTAATCAATGCTGTTGAAAATTTGAAACAGCAGGGGGGTAGCTATATCAGCCCCGGTAAGTTCAGGTACTCCCTCGCCGGAAAAATTTCCGACCCAAACACCTACCGTATATTTTTCATTATAACCAATACTCCATGCGTCCCTTCGTCCATACGATGTGCCGGTCTTCCATGCTACCTTGGGTACATGATAACTACTTTGATAATTGTTAGGAAGGTCGGGCCGTGTAATTTGTGTGAGTATGTCTGTAAGCATATAAGCCGCAGAGGTAGAAAGTATGGGGACACCATTTACTTTCATGCTATCTTCTTTCAGGTAAGAAAACTTTTGAAAAGAACCTCCATTGGCAAAGGCGGCAAATAACATGGAAAGCTCTTCCAGTGTAACTCCGCAGCCGCCCAGGATAAGGGATAGCCCCAGATTTTTTTCGTCTTTTTGTATTTGGCGGAAGCCTGCTTTTTTTAATACATCAATGAATACTGCAACGGTAACTTGTTCCAATGTTTTTACAGATGGAATGTTTAAGGAGTAAGCCAATGCTTTTTCAATGCTCACCTTGCCGTTAAATGTTTTGTCAAAGTTTTCAGGTGCATAGCCATCAAAGTTAGAGGGGACATCGGTTATTATTGTTTTAGGCGTCATTAATCCTTTGTCAAAAGCCAGTCCATATACCAAAGGTTTCAACGTACTTCCCGGAGATCTTATTCCTATGACTCCATCTACTTGTCCTGCATGGTCAGCATCGTTAAAGTCAGGAGACCCGATGTAGGCTTCTACTTTACGGGTTTTATTGTTTAGTACAATAACAGCAGCGTTGTGAATGTTGCGATGATGCAGCCGCTGAATGTAATTATAAGTAAGCTGTTGTACTTTAACTTGTATGTTGTTTTTTATGGTTGACTTAATAATTTCCTTATCGGAATATTTTCTTTTTAGCCGTCTGCATAATTGAGGGGCTATGGCAGGAACCTTTTCACGCCTGGCATTTAACGGTTCTTTTAAAGCATTTTCAATGTCTTCATCAGAAAAACAATTTTCAGATTTAAGAATTTTTAACCATCGGTTTCTTTCCTGTTCTATAAATTGATTATTCTTTCCTAACCTTAAAGAGTTGGGGCGATTGGGTATGATGGCTAAAGTAACAGCCTGTGCAAGGCTGAGATGGTTGGGTAATCTTCCAAAATAAAGAATGGAAGCGGATTTTACGCCTTCTATATTTCCTCCAAAGGGAACAAGATTGATATACATTTGTAATATCTCTTCTTTAGAGTAGTACCATTCAAGTTGTAAAGCTCTGAAAATTTCAATGACTTTATTAAAATAAGAGCGTTCTTTAGGCTCCAGCATCCTTGCTACCTGCATGGTAATGGTAGAGGCACCGGAAGTTTTTCTGGATTGAATAATATTGTTAAAAGCTGCTCTTGCAATAGCTAATGGGTTAAAGCCCGGATGATAATAAAAGTATTTATCTTCTTTTTCTATGAATGCCGTTTTTATTTCCGGAGTAATCTCATTTAGCTCCGTCTTCATTCTCCATTTATCGTCAGAACTTAAAAATGCCTGCATAACGGTTCCGTCTTCTGCTGTAATAATCTGCGAATAGGGAATATTTATTTGAAGAGGAAACAGGTAGTTTAAAATGAAAAAGAAAAGACTACTTATAAGAATTGGTGATAGGACGAGAGTTAGTATTTTATATTTTTTTAAAAAGTGTTTCAATTTATTCAAGTCATAAATAGGTTAAAATTGGTTAAACCAAGGTTGACAAATTTTATGCTTTGCCAACCTTGATTATACTTTGTTATTCCACAGCAGCTTTCATCCTTGCTTTATCTATTACTCTGATCGTTCCTGCTCCGTTGTAACTATGGTATTCTCCATTATACATGGCATCTGCACTTACAGGCCCCATTTTAAAAGTACCTTTGGATACCGCTCTCACCATATAGTAATAGTGTCTGGTGTAGCCTGTGACGCTGGTAAATAAATTAATTCTATCGTCTCTTATATCGAAGTGTTCAGGCACAGACTGATCTCTGATCCATCCCACTTCGTTGCCATCGGTAAGCCTTGGATTTTCTATTTCAAAGCCAGCCGGTAATATATCCGTGATTACCACATTGCCTACGTTTGAGTCGTCTGTGGTTGAAACGGATATTTTCACCACTACCAGATCATTTTGTTTAAAGGTGTTTGAGGTGATTACATTGCCGTTTCTGTCATAGAAAGTTTTTCTTACGCGGATAAAACTATCTTCTTCTTTTACTGTTCCGCTACTGCTTAATCCTTCTGCTTCGTAGAAATAGTAAAGCTGGCCGGAGCCTTTAGTAGTAATGGAGAGTTCTTGTCCGCTTACGCCTTTATCCAGAACTAATGTGTTGCCTTCAAAACTTCCTATTTTTTTACCACCGGCTTTGATCTCCGCTGTGATATTGCTTTCATTGGCTTTTTTAGCCAGTTTACCCAGAGCTATAAAGGCAAAACAGTTTTCCTGAGTAGACAGATATCGTTTCTTTTTTAGCTCTGTTGAAAGGTGTTTGGCTAATATTCCTACTTGTGCATTAGTCGGATCATTCTCAATTAATGTATTCAAAGAAATAGCCATATCTCTGATATAGGAGTGGAAGCTTCCATCAAAAGCGTTATAGGATTTTTCATTATCGAATCCATTGGGAAGTAAAGACTGGTAACTATCCTCATCACCCAACATTCTATAGGTGCTCGCCAGCAAGTATTTCGAATCGACAGCCAACAGATTCTTGTTGGCCTTATAATAGTTCATAATTGCAACATCTTGTCTTCCCGCAGCCGCAAGTACATATAAGGAATAGAATATATCTTTTGGAGCAATTTGTTTTACCTTATAAGAGCGATAATCGGTAGTATAATAGTAATAGTCCTGAAGTTTTTTCTCTTTTACTTTTTGTTGTAAATAACCATATAATCTGTCAAGCATATTATTATTAACATCGAAGCCGGCTTTTTTGGCTTCCATCAGGAAGTGTGTCGCAAATATTGTTCCCCACCAGCTTTCATAATATCCGCCTGGCCAATAACTCAAGGCACCATTGTGAAGTTGCATGGTACTGAGTTTATTGATCGCTTCCTGGACATTATAATTCGGGTTAAGGCCTTTGTATCTGGTAGCACCTATATTGCTTACCAGGTCGTTGAAATAGATCTGTGGAAACGCCTTGGCTACTGTTTGTTCAACACAACCATGAGGGTATCCGAGAAGAAAATCCAGATTATCGGCAAACTGTATAATAGGTGATTTGCTGATAATAACTCTTGATTTTACCGAGGTAGGAATAAAATCACTGTTTAACGAAATGTTTTTAGTGGTGTTTGCTTCAATAACTCCGGCATCATTTACTTTAACTAAAGAAGATGCGGGCCTTACAGTAATATCGGTTGCTTCAGTGAATTTTTCGTTCAGCGCATTAACGATAGTAGTAATTTTGCCCTCTCCAATTGCGTTGTTTGCTACTACCTTAAACACTACCTGGTTTTCGGCATTTGCCTTTAATGACACGCTTTGTTCTGAGCTACCTACTACTTTTAGTGGGCCTGATGTCTGTATACTTGCTTCGGCATTAGAAGAGCTGGAAGTTGTATTGGTTAAAGTAACCGGTACTAATACCGTATCACCGGGGCTCAGGAAACGCGGAAGCGAAGTGCTTATGACAACCGGGTCGGCTACTTTCATGTTTTTGGAAGTAGAGCCAAATGAGCCATTTTTATAGGCTACAGCCATTATTCTCAGGTCTCCTGAGAATTGGGGTATGTCTATTGTATAGGCCGCTTCTCCGTCCGAATTAGTTTTAATAATGCCACTCCAGAAAGAAACCAGTTTTACTCGTTTATTGGCTAATGGATTTACTCTTTTTTCCAGGTCATAACCATCCCCGGCAACACTACTTTTTCTTGATAGCTCTGGTAAAAGCAGTGGGTATACATCATAAGATTTAACTTCTAATGCTTTTTTCTGATAGAAGTATCCATAAGGGTCGGGGGTAGACGTGTTTTTAATTTGCAGTATACCTTCATCTACCACAGCAAGTGTTACCTCTATATCCGATTCCGGAGCCGATTTAACTTTAATGGTTTGTTTGGTCCTTGATCGTGATTTATCCGATGCAATTATTTCAAGTGGTAGTTTATTAGCTTTCTTCTCTACGAAAATCGGAGCATAGCCATGGGCCACGGTGAGCGGGCTTGAGCTTTGTTCATTAGGTTTTATAAGGGTGGCAGAAATGTAAACGTTAGGTAAAAATTCTTCTTTTAATGATAGTTTCAGCGAGGCAGATTTCTTATCTGTGTCTAACTGATAGTATTCATATACTTTATTTCTTTCAATAGTTACCAGGAGTTTTCCTGCGAATGGAGTTTTGAACAATATTTTCGCATCTTCTCCAACTTCATATTTATCTTTATCAAATTCTATATCTACATTGCCTTCGTTGTTTACCTCAAAGGAGTAGTTGTTGGTATAACCATAGCCGTAAGCATAGAAGTATTGAGAGACATAAGACTGGCTTCCAGGTTTTCTTAACCGGATTTCATATTCTCCACTTAAGGTAGGAATGAAGTTATATACTGTTTTGTCTCCTCCTATAGTGATGGTTTTGTCTTCCAATACTTGTTCTTTCCTTTGCGATACATATCGGTATGTGCCGTTATAGTTTCTTTCCATAACGTTTTGCCATTCATATTTAATTATTTGTATTTGCCCTTTGGCATTGGAAAGCAACTGGCCGTCTTTATTTACGGCTACAATAGGTATTTGCAGGTTCTGTCTAAGGTCCACATAGTTGTCAATATCTTTTATGCCATAAAAAACATCCTGAGTTATTACATCAAAAGATTTAACCTGGTGTACCGGTCTTCCGGATTCATCGAATACGGTAATGTATACTTTACCATCCAATATTCCTGAGTTTTCATAAGATTGGCTGAAGTCGAAATTGTGTTCGAAACCACCATCTTCATCTGTTGTGCCTTCTACTAACTTATTTTCAAAATAAGTAGCCATATTTCCGTTTAATGAAAATATGTAATTGCCCAATCCTTTTGGATAAATTTCTTTTCTCTTCAAAGTAACTTCCACTTCAAAGTTCCTGCCTGCGGCAGGAGGCCCAAATAGATTGGTTGCAACACCACTTACTTTTAGCTCTTCATCCAGTGTTAATTGCGTTTTGTTGAGTTTGCCTTCAACTTTGATCCTGTCTGGCATGAACTCTTCTACGCTAATGGATTTGGAAGTTAATAATACATCGTTGGCAGAATATACCTCAATATTATAAGAGCCGGTAACAGCGCCTGTGGGAAGCTGAAATGAAGTTGTAAAGGCTCCTTGTGAGTTTAGGTTTCCTTTTTTGGAAGTGAATTCTTTGCCGTTTGGAAGTATTACTCTGATTTTTACAGGTGCTTCTTTTAATGGACCCCATTCCTGGTCGCGGACTATTGTGTTTATATTAACTGTTTCTCCTGGCCGGTAGATCTCTCTGTCACCATAGATAAAAGTTTGATATCCGCTTGGGTTAGATCTGGCTCCGCCAACATTGAAGCGAGAGGTCTCAACTCTTGTCTGGTCAAAGTGAATGTAATTGAAATCTTCACCTGCCTGTGCGGTAAGCATTTTAATCCTGAATCCGGGAGCTTTTTTCTTTATGTCTTCAAAACGTGCTACACCATTGGCGTCGGTGGTGGCTTTATAAACATTTTGGTTGTTACTACTGATAAGGCTTATTTCTGCCTTATCAATCGGATTGGCAGATAATATAGAGTTAGCGAATACAATGATATCATCTTCCGTTTCTTTGACAATCATTCCGATATCCGATATAGATATCATCTTGCTGTCTTTTATCCACTGATTTTCGGTAGAGTTTACTTTTACATAATAGATACCTTTAAAGGTATTAATATCGTCAAAGTTAAGATTCAGCAGCGATACCCCATTGTTACCTTTTAAAGATTTAGTGTCATATTGCTTCTCCATGACCAGGTCTCCATAATTTTCAAGGGAACCTGAGCCGTATCCATAATCATAGTAGTAGTCATCATAGTAATCATAATAGTAATAACTATTGTTGCTTCTCAGGTAACTTAAAATGTTATTCGCATAGATTTTATATACAGAAACATTTATTTTAGGGATATTTATGATTTTGATACCTACATTCTTATCTCCTTTACTTGATAAATAAATTCCTTTTTTAGAAACAAAACTTACGTGTGGTTCTTGTTGGCCAAATACTACAC
>DATCKK010000526.1:0-2667 GCA_036562325.1 Cytophagaceae bacterium
TGTAAAAACTATAAAAAATTATAAAAAAATAATAAATCCACAGGGGATTTATGGAAAGGTTTTAATGCGAGAAAATTGTCCGGGGTTATAATTAAATATGCCCAAATTTAAATGAATAAGCTGGTATTTATGCGAGATATATTTAGGTTAAAATTATTAGAATGTAGTGGAAACTTTAAATTATTAATTGAAATAATACTGTTTTTTAAGCGGAAGAATTTAGCTTAGGTTATTAAATGTACAAGTAAACACCCTATTTAAATCTAAATTATACACCAGATGACAAAAAAGTACAGATTAATTCTTACTGTTTTTTTGGGCTTTTTCTTCTTGAACGTTTCTGCTCAGGAAATAGTTGGCTATTACCCAAGTTATCGGGGGGCAGCCAGGGCATTAAATGTCCCTTATGACCAGCTCACGAAAGTTTTATATTGTTTTATTAACCCAAATACGGATGGTACACTTCAAAAAAGTCCGGGGGATGCTCTTTTTGGTTGGGATGAAACTACTTTCCAGACAGTTAAAAGTTTATGTAAGAGTAATGGGGTAAAGATTTATGTGTCTATTGGAGGAGCAGACGCTGGCTATCAAAGAGCAGCACGACTTTACCAGGTATGTAATGACCCTGTTACCAGAAATACTTTTATTACTTCTATTTTGAATTTTGCAAATAGTGAGGGGTTGGATGGGATTGATATAGATTGGGAGTTTCCAAGAACTAACCCTGAAAAAGAAGCTCACAGATTATTACTTCAGGAGCTAAGACAAAGAATTAATAGTTCATCTAATCCAAATTTAAAATTAGGAATAGCAGTAGGTGGAGAAACATTAGGGGGGGCTAATCACTTACAATATATTAATCCTCAATCTTTTAGTTATGTGGATGATATTCACTTGATGGCATACGATTTCCCTGCCGGAAACCCTAATTATGATCCGAACCACCATTCATCCTATAACGATGCGCTTAATTGTATTAATGGGTATATAAATGCAGGAGCACCTGCTGAAAAATTAGTGTTGGGGGTGCCATTTTATGGAAGGTCAGCTGACAGGAACAGTACAGCTGATTATAATCAAATTAATACGGGGGGCGGTAATGCAACTGCCTATAATTCTGATGTATATAATGGGTGGTATTATAATGGAAAAGCAACCTTAGAAGCAAAAGTTGATTTGATTCAGAGTAAAGGAGGACAAGGGATCATGATCTGGGATCTTGGCCAGGACAGAGGGTATAACGGTGACCCGGGTTATGAGTTATTGAAGGTTATTAAAGATAAGATGGATAACTCTTGTCTGGCACCAAAACCAAATCTTGGTCCAGATGTAGGAGTATGTGGTAGTACGCCTGTGACTCTTAATTCCAATGTAAATACAGCTGCAGGAAGAACGTTTGTATGGAAAAAAGATGGGGTAATAATAAGTGGGGCTACTTCCAATACCTATTCTACAACTTCCGGTGGAACTTATGTTGTTGAGGTTACCCAAAATGGATGTACTCGTTCCGATGAAATTAAGGTGATTGCTGGTCAATCTTTAAGTGTTACCGGAGCGACACGATGCGGTGAAGGCCAGGTAACTCTTACCGTGAACACCGCAGGAAGTGGATTTGACTGGTATGATGCAGAATTGGGAGGATCTAAAGTACACACAGGTTCAACCTATTCTCCGACATTGACATCAACCACGACTTTTTATGTGCAGGAAGCTTCATCTTCAACTAACTATAATGCAGGTAAAGCGGTAATTGATGCAACCAAAGCACAAAAGGAGCATTATTTTAAGTTCGGTCATAAAACAGTCGTTAAACAAGATCTTACCATTGTAAGTATGCGGGTTTGGACTGCCGATCCCACTACGTTCAGGGTGGTGGCAGTAGACGCTGTTGATGGTAAAACAATTAAATATAGTTCTGCCGATATTTCCATTCCTGGTGGACAGGCACAAGTAGTACCGGTTAACTTAACCTTACCTACTGGTACCTATTATATAACACCCGATGCAGATAACCGCACTCCTACAGGAGGTAATATGTGGACAGAAAGTGCGACTACCTTTGCCGGAACGGATATCCCTAATGTAATAAGCATTGAAGGACAAGCATATATGAATTTTGGGAATGGCTTTAATGCAGACCCCTCTCCGGGAACTCATTATGGCCAATTATTTGATTGGGTGATTGCAACCGGTACACCTCCTCCTTGTGGTAGGACTCCTGTTACAGCAACCATTAATCCTGGTCCGACTCAGCCTGGAAACTTTACTGCCAGTACCGCTACTGTTTGTCAGGGACAAACAGGGGTTGTATATACTGTTCCTAATGATCCATCTGTTATTTATGAATGGTCTTATTCCGGTAGTGGCGCTACTTTTGCATCCGGACAGGGTACTAATAGTGTAACAGTTGATTTCGCATCTAATGCAACTAATGGTAATATAAGTGTAGTTGCTAAAAAAGTTGGTTGTGGGGATAGCCCGGCCAGAACTATAGGAGTAACTGTAAATCCTGCAACTACCGCATCAGTAAGCATATCAGCCAGTGAGACCACGATTTGTCAAGGTACTTCTGTGACCTTTACGGCTACCCCGGTAACAGGTGGGGCAACTCCAAGTTATCAGTGGAAGTTGAATGGAGGTAATGTAGGAACCGGAGGATCTACCTTT
>DATCKK010000101.1:0-2611 GCA_036562325.1 Cytophagaceae bacterium
ATTGCCTACTACAGACCTGGCGCAATATACAGCATGACCTAATCCCAACGCTTCAGATTGACGGATAAAAACGCATGAGACATGCGCAGGTAAAATGTCCCGAATTATGTTCAACGTTTCAAACTTGCCTTTTGCTTCAAGCTCTTTTTCAAGCTCGTAAGCTTTATCGAAATGATCCGGTATTGCTCTTTTATTACGACCGGTAACGAAAATCATAGTATCAATACCGGCTGCGACAGCTTCTTCTACAGCGTATTGAATCAGCGGTTTATCAACGATTGGCAGCATCTCTTTCGGACTGGCCTTGGTTGCCGGTAAAAAACGTGTACCTAACCCTGCAACAGGAAAAACCGCTTTAGTAATTTTCTTATTCATTAATTTTTTCCTTAATTTATATGACAAATCGATAATTTCACTTATCGCATTGCGAGTTTAATCAAATCATACCTATATACAACGACATGGTGTTGCAAATAGGGAATTAATAATTGCGCCCATAGGAGTCTTCAAAGCGCACAATATCGTCTTCACCCAAATAACTACCCGATTGAACTTCGACCATCTCCAATGGAATAATTCCTGGATTTTCAAGGCAATGCACTGTGCCCAAAGGAATATATGTGGACTGATTTTCGGAAAGCAAGATTTTTTCTCCATCCTTGGTCACTAAAGCCGTACCTTTCACCACAATCCAATGTTCGGCTCGATGATGATGCTTTTGTACAGATAATCGGGCTCCGGGTTTAACTACAATGCGTTTAGTCTGGTAGCGCTCACCATTATCCACGGAATCGTAATGCCCCCACGGCCTGTATATTTTACGATGCAATTCTGCTTCACTGCGTTTAAGTTGTTTTAGCTGAGCGACAATATCTTTTACTTCCTGCACTCTGTCTTTCGGTGCAACCATCAATGCGTCAGCGGTCTCTACAATAACCAGGTCGCGCACTCCAATGGTAGCAACCAATTTATTCTCGGCGCGTATAAAGGAATTTTCAGTATCAACCGTTAATACATCGCCACTAATGGCATTGCCAGACTGATCTTTATTGGCCACATCCCATAGTGCCGACCACGATCCGACATCATTCCAACCGGCGTCTAATGGAATCACTACAGCTTTATCGGTTTTCTCCATCACCGCATAATCAATGGAATCCGCCGGGCATACGGAAAAATGCGCTTTATCCAAGCGGATAAAATCCAAATCCACTTTAGCGGCATCAAGTGCGCGCTTGCAAGCCGATAATATATCGGGATTAAATTTATTGAGTTCTTGCAGAAAAATATCCGCTCTAAAGGCAAACATTCCGCTATTCCAGAAGTAATCGCCGCTTTCCAGATAATGCCTTGCTGTATTTAAATCGGGCTTTTCAACAAAGGCAGCGACATTAAAGGCCTCTCCCTGTTGAGAAGTATCGCGCTTGATATAACCATATCCGGTTTCAGGCTCAGTAGGCACAATACCGAACGTTACCAATCGCCCCTGCTCCGCCAAGACCCTTGCTTGTGCAATAGCGTTATGGAAGACTTCCAGGTCCGATATGACGTGGTCCGCAGGCAAGACCAACAAAATATCATCTTCGGATTCCGCTGCCAGGGCGGCCAGAGCGACAGCAGGTGCGGTATTTTTGCCCACAGGTTCCAATATTATTGCGGATGGCTTGATGCCAATTTCCCATAATTGCTCAGCCATCATGAAGCGATGATCTTCATTGCAAACAGTAATCGGCGCCTTCATCCCCTCAACATTATTGAGTCTAAGCATGGTTTCCTGCAGCATAGTGTGATTAGAAACCAACGGCAGAAATTGTTTGGGAAACTGTCCTCGAGATAATGGCCAAAGCCTTGTGCCGGAACCACCGGATAGGATAACGGGAATCATATCTTTTTTCCTTCCTTTGCTTTGTTAAAAGTTATAAGTCCTAACCAAAATTTATTCTAACACTTCTTTATTAAGCCTATATTTTGTTTTCAATCAGCCATTAAAACCATTAAGAAAAATTCTTAAGATGAGAAAATTCTACCTGGAAAAGTTACCGATGCAGCGAGAAAGCAGCTAACCGATGATAATTTGATGATAATCTACAGAAATTATTCTATGGACGATTTAGACAGGCATAACTTTAACAAAGCCTGACAGAATCTTTTGGTGACTGGCATTGAATTTACGTACCGTCATCACTAATCACGCAATGAAAACGGATAAAGATTGTGCCGAGCAATTTTTTATCGCACAACATATTCTCCGTAATCTGGCGCTTTGGCAAGAAGTTTTTGCCAAACCATACTTAAATTTGATGAATTACTCAGTTGGTGGAATATATGAGCTTCGCGAGAATGAAGCGGAATGGACGGCAGAAATTTATTCTGCTTAAAACAATGAATCCAGAAGAATTAATGAAATAAAGACAATCCCGGCTTTATTTAAACACATTGGAGCGGGAAACGAGATTCGAACTCGCGACCCCAACCTTGGCAAGGTTGTGCTCTACCACTGAGCTATTCCCGCATTTTAGACATTGTACAAATGGAGGCTGCGAGCGGAATCGAACCGCTGTAGATGGCTTTGCAGGCCACTGCATAACCACTTTGCTACGCAGCCTTATGA
>DATCKK010000528.1:0-4617 GCA_036562325.1 Cytophagaceae bacterium
AGTATGCAATGCCAGCAAATCCCCAAGATTACCACTGGCACTATTGCTTAAAGCGGCAGAATCTATTACCTGTACTTTATTTCCAGCAGTAAAATTGTCAAGCCTGCTTCCATTGATAATAACGTCATTGCCTCCATAGACGCTATCTTCCACCCACTGGGCCTGAGTGACAAAGGACTCCAGAAGTAGTAAACAAAGTAATACTAAATTAAAATACTTCATTTCGAAAGATTAAGTTTACACCTAATCATCCGAGCATATAGAAGATACTAATAAAGGATAGTAATCCCTGATACAGGGTCGCTATTCTTCGCTTTTTCTCCGAAAGCTACGAATGATGTTGTTCTGGCAGGTCTTCTGACTTACTCACTTCCGGCAGCCTTCCCATCCTTTTTACAGGACAGTGGCGAGGATTGCCAAAAGTTGTTTTAGAGCTCACAGCAGCGGGAACTGTTCAGGTTTTGCACCTGATTCCCTTTTAATCATGTAGTATGGTTATACTGACACGAACCAAAACGAAGCAAAGATATTAAAAAATAAATTAAAACAAGACTTTAGATATAATTTTAATTAACACATTTCTTGTTATTATACTGAGTTTGTCATATCAAATCATTAATATTACCGTGTTGAATAGTAATTCAAATTTCGACAAAAGTAGCAATTGATATTTTCCTACCTTTTGATTATTGAACAAATTGAGTTTTAAAATGTTAAAAGTTCAAGATCAAAAGAGCAAAATAGTGTTATGTCTCTTTTCCAAGTATGCAATTCAACCTTTTTGAACATTACGCTGGCTATCTGCTCAATAATCATCTAAAGCGCTTTACGGAAGAAACCATAGTGCTGGCAAAGGAATTGAATCTTCCTATGCTCAAAGTACTAAATCAACTTCCTCCTGAAAAATTAAATACAATCATAGAAGCTAATGTTGCCTCCTTTCTAAAAAGTGTTTCAGAACAAAAAGGACTTGATAATGTTAAAGACACTTACCAACAATGGGCAACTGACAAGTTATCTTACATACCCAGCCACTCTCTTGTACTATCAGATATAATACTTTTAAATGATTTAAGAAAACACCTTCTTGTTCGCTTTTTACCTTACTATACTCAGGATCTCGATCAGGCTTTATCAATAGTAAATGAAATCGATAAATTTTATTCTGAAGTTTATCAGATTGCCTTAAAAACATTTTTGGAAGTTCAGGAGCAAAAGCTCGTAACTCAACTTGAGCTTACACAAACAGTAATTAATGCTACACTTCATGCCATTATTGCTTTAAAAGCCATAAGAAATGAATCCAACCAAATCATAGACTTTGAATATAGCCTGATGAATCACCAGGCAGAAAAAATGATGCAACGAACAAGTGATTCACTCATTGGCAAAAGGCTTCTTTCGGAATATCCATCCGTAGTAAGCACAGGTATCTTTGAGAAATACATTAGAGCAGCAGAAGGTAAAGAAAACTATGACCTGCAGTTTTATTATCCTTATGAGGGTTTTCATCACTGGTTTCGTCAGACTTTTACCAAATGGAACGATGGCCTGGTGGTTGCTACTATGGATATTACATCCCATAAGCAAAAAGAGAAAGAACTGAGCGATACCTATGAGCAATTAAACCAGGCACACACTAATCTTTTAAAAGCAAAACAGGAGCTTAAGAAATCGCATAGTTTATTGGAAGAAAAAGTAAATGAAAGGACTGAAGAGCTTAAAGCTATTAACCATCTTAACTCGATATTAGCCGTAGAAAAAGACACCGCTAAAGTTATCAGAACAGTGGTTGAAACAAGTATACAACTATCGGCCGCCGAATTTGGTACCTTTATTTCTTCTGATCATCTTAATAAAAATCCTGAGTTTGTTATAAAGAAAGAATCAGACGAAGTTTCAGAAAATATTGAACTTTTCTTTCCAGTACTTAACCATCCTGAGCTTATCACAACTACTTTACAGAAAAGGCAATCAGTAAAATATGGTGACATAGCTGAGGCATTCAAAACTGCTGCCACCTCTGTGAGTACTGCACCAAAGAATGCACTCATTTCAAGCTATTTGGCAGTACCTGTTATTTCCAAAAGCAATTCTATTTTAGGCGCTATATTACTTGGACACTCAAAGCCAAATATTTTCACAGAAAAAGCGAAAAAAGCAGTCGAAGGCATTGCGTCACAAGCTGCTATTGCGCTGGAAAGCATCCATTTATTTGAAGCACAAAAATCCAATGAAGCATTATTCAGATCTATTACCAATGCGATACCGGCTGTATTATGGATGACTGACCCCAATAGTGGTGTTGTCTTTTTCAATCAAACATGGATTGACTGGACAGGCAAGCCTCTTGAGTACCATTTGGGAAATGGATGGCAGGATTTCATCTATAAGGAGGATAAGTCCAGGTATATTCAAAAGTTTTACCAGGCTTTTAAAGAAAGAAGTAATTATACCAGCGAATTCAGGATTATCAGAAAAGATGGAGAAATTCGATGGATCGTAGCCTCAGGGGTGCCCAGATATCTGGAAAATGGAGAGTTTGCCGGGTATGTAGGCTCTTGTATTGATATAACTGATAGAAAGATCGCCGAAAAACATTTACAGGAAAATGAATATATATTAAAGACCATTACTAATCGTATTCCTGCTTTTATATCCTATGTTACTAAAGAGGGACGATATCTGTTTCACAATGATTTTTATTATAAATTATCAGGAATCAATGAATCTTTCATTGGCAAAACAATGCAAGAGATATTAGATCCCGACTACTACCATAAAGCCGAGCCTTATATAAAAAAGGTATTGGAAGGGAATGAAACAAAATATAACAACACGATAATATTAAAAGATGGCAGCGAAAAGGAGTTGGAAATAAACTTTATCCCTGACAAAGATGAACAGGGAAACACCAGAGGCTTTGTGCTCATGGGAATAGACCTGACCGAGCGATTACAATTTGAACGAAAACTGGAAACTCAAAATCAAGAACTTCGCCAGATCAATTCTGATCTTGATGCATTCATTTATACAGCATCGCACGACCTGAAAGCTCCTGTATCAAATATCGAAGGATTAATTTATTCCATTAAAGATATCATAAATACAGAAAGTCCGGATAAGGAACAGTTAAATCAAATGTTGGAATATATTGACCTCTCCATACAACGATTTAAAAATACTGTACTTGACCTCACTGAAATATCAAGAATTCAGCGTATCTCGGAAAATCAACAGGAGAAAGTAAACCTGAAAGAAATAATCGATGACGTAATGCTCTCCATTGCTGACCTTATCAAATCTTCCAAAGCTCAGATATCTGTAAACCTCAATGATTGTAATTATATTCCATTTACCAAATCGCATTTAAAAAGTATAGTGTATAACCTGATCAGTAATGGTATAAAATACAGAAATCCCAAAAGACAGCTTTTGCTGGAAATCAACTGCCAGGCCACAGAAGAATACTATGTATTGGAATTTAAAGATAACGGGCTAGGTATAGCCAAAAGTAATCTTGAAAAGATATTCGGTATGTTCCGAAGATTGCATAACCATGTAGAAGGTAGTGGTGTCGGATTGTATATTGTAAAAAGGATAGTAGAAAATAACAGTGGTAAAATAGAAGTAGAAAGTGAATTGAATAAAGGATCTGTCTTTAGGATATATTTGAAAAAACAATAGGGCTATTCAGACAAATTAATACAGGGCCTATACCTATATTTTCATTTCCACAGGAATTAACTCTCTAATTAAAAATCGAAATTTATATATGAGGCAAAAACCGGCAAAGCTGTATAATCTGCTTAACCGGTTTTTCTTTACATTTGGTTAATTATCGATCTCTACTGAATTTGCGGTTTCCTCTTTTAATACTTTTTTATCGAACACAAATGTGCCGAAAGGGACCAATGAAGCCAGAAACGCCAATCCAACTCTATAAAGTGACCATTTGTTAGTGAATGTAACCTGAGCCAGGCTTAAAATATACAGCACGAAAAGAATCCCGTGTGCCCAACCTACATATTTCACTACAAGAGGGTAATCCAACAGATATTTTATTGGCATGGCAATAAAGAACAGAACTATAGCTGATATTCCTTCCCAAAAAGCAATAGTCCGAAATCTTGCTAATGGTAGATTTTCTGAATTTTTCATAGTTGATTACTTTGGAGCAAAAGTAGTACAGCGAGCCGTATTATAAAAAATGTTATCTTAATAAATCTATCCCAACACACTCAAACGATCATAAAAAAGGCTGAACCTTCTTTGGTACAGCCTGTTAATGCTAAGCTCTTAATTATTTATATTTTTAAATAATTTGAACCTTCACTGCGGTTGGGCCCTTTTTGCCTTGTTGAACTTCAAACTTAACCTGATCATCCTGTTTGATCTGATCGATCAATCCTGAAGTATGAACAAAGATGTCTTTACCCGATTCTGTTGGGGTAATAAAGCCGTAGCCTTTTGAGTCGTTGAAAAATTTTACTGTACCTTTTTGCATTGTATTAAATTGTATAAAGTTTTCCAATAAACGGTTTAGTAGCCGCTTAGTTCAAAAGTTTCATACATTTTTTTAATTACTCCGAAAAGTACAGAGAAACTATTTAATAA
>DATCKK010000530.1:0-1751 GCA_036562325.1 Cytophagaceae bacterium
CGCGACGGGCTTGCAACAATCAATGGCTCGAATGTATTAACTGCAATGAGTGCAATTCACATCTGGGAATTCAATCGCATTTTGAAGATGGCAGAAATTGCAGCTGCTATGTCGCTCGAAGCTTTGCTTGCTAATATGAAACCATACGACAAGCGTTTGCACGAATTGCGTGGTTTCCCCGGTGCAATTAGAAGTGCCAAAGCTATTAAGAAATGTTTGGAAGGTAGCGATTTGCTTACTGGCAAGATGAAAACTAAGGTGCAGGATGCTTATTCTATGCGCTCAACACCGCAGGTGATTGGAGCAGCTCACGATGCACTCGCTTATGCTCGCAAACAAGTTGAAACTGAACTTAATGGAGTTGGCGACAATCCTATTTTCATTCCCGAGGATAATTTAACTTTGACCGGAGCCAACTTCCAGGGAACACCTGTATCGCTTCCAATGGATATGGCAGGTGCATCGATAACAATGGTATGCGTGTTATCCGAACGCCGCCTGAACAGATTGCTCAATCCAGCTTTGAGTCAGGGATTGCCTGCATTCCTGACAAAGGGTGCCGGTATGTTCTCAGGAATGATGTTGAGCCAATACACTGCTGATATGTTAATCGTTGAACAGAGAATTCTTTCAAATCCTGCTTCAATTCAGTCAATCCCAGCTGCTGCCGACCAGGAAGACTTTGTTTCTATGGGAATGAATACTGCACTCAAAAACCATCAAATTCTGGACAATGCTTATGGTATTCTTGGCATCGAGTTTATGGCTGCTGCTCAGGCATTGGACTTCCGTAACTTCAAGAATGGTCGTGGTGTGGAAGTTGCACGCAAAGTGATTCGTAAATATGTCGATTTCCTTGATGTCGATAGACCACTTTACAACGACCACAACAAGATGAAGGAATTAGTGAAATCTGGTGAAATTTTGGATGCAGTCGAAGCAGAAATTGGTAGCTTAGAAGAATAAATTGAAGAAGTTTTAATATTACACCTCTTTCAAAAAATAAGCGGCTGTCCCCAAAAAGGACAGCCATTTTTATTTAGTTGATTTCTTTATATGTAATCAATAACGGTCTCAGCATAGAAGAAGTTCATCCGAAGGCGGAATTTGGGTGAGTGCCGTAAAGCACGAACCTTTTATGCTGTGTAATATTAAGTTGGGGCGTCATTTATATTATCTCTTTTTTTCTGATTATAAAATCTATAGTATTCGTATTGGCGCTTTTTATAGCTTTGAGAACAACATCTAAATCATTCCATTTTGAACATTCACGATTAGATTCATAGTATCTTCCCGAACCTGCATAATGCTTTATCGATGTAAGTGTTTTTCTTAAACTACTCCAAGCAGTAAGCCACGTCCGCCTTTTCACTGTTGTGTGAGGATGATGAAGGGCATAGATTGATTCCTCATTTTTGGCTAACTTTTTGAAATCCTCTTTTACCTTTTTACGCCATTCCTTTGCATTTATTGATCTTGGATTGAAAATATTTAGATCATGGCATCCGAGTATCATAACTTTTCCAACATCTAAGTTAACGAAATGTGTTTGTAGATCTACAATCCTTACCAAACCATTCTGTTGTGATGATGTTGGATATGATTTCCCAGTCCAAAAAAGATTGCCTTGTTTTAAATCTTTCAGAAATACTAACTCAACATGTAGTCGATTATGAGTTGTCGATATTTTCTCATTAACAGAGTCTACGCCTAATGTAATGTAATCTGTAACTTAACTTAATCTCCTACAT
>DATCKK010000531.1:0-2313 GCA_036562325.1 Cytophagaceae bacterium
ACCATGTATAGCCAATAAATAATCAAGAAAACGGTTTCTTCTATCGGTATAATTGTCTTTTAATTTTACCAACTCAGGAAGCCCGGTTCTATAGCTTAAAGCAACATTGGTATTCGGATCGGTTTCATCAATAAATTCAAACTTCCTTTCCTTCAGCAATGGTTTTACATCAGGCACCGTATCCAATGGCTGGTAAAAATAAGTTTGTTTAACGTCTTCTTTTAAAGAAAACAATGTCTTGACATTGGAAAGCTGGGAAAGGTAATTTGCCAGAATTTGTTCAAAAATCAGCAAATACCCTTTTAACTGCTTTGCCTGAGCCTTTCGCTTAGGGTCTGACGAATTAGGAATTCCGTAAGGGCCAATTCCATAAACCAGTGGGAATTGATTTTGTATGGAGTAATAATTTTCAACATTCAGCTTTTTACCTAAAGGGATCTTAATCGTCTCTTCACTTAAACGATATACCCTTTTATTAGCTGACTGCAATTCGTTAAGTTGCCTTTTAACAACTTTATAATCTATAGTGGTATAATTAACGGTACCTCTGAAAAACTGGATCCTTGCATCGCCTTTGTTATCGTCCAGTACTTTCACCAGTTTCGGCAACTCACCTTCCCCAATGTCTACCTGATTTTCATACTTATTATCGCCCACTTTCAGATACAGGTTTTTCACACTCACCACACCGGGCACCTGCATTATTATCTTAATGATTTCCGAAATAAGTATTTTATTAGGTTTAGGCTGAAGTTCTGATGTCTTGATGAAACCATGCTTCAGCAAAGGGCCGTTAAAAATTTCATTCAGCTCATAGCCTTCCTGCAAAAGCTCCTGCAAAGAATAAAACCGGATTTCCGGGCTTAAATATTCCTCTACTTTATAATATATCTGGGCAAGTATACCTTCAGTATCTCTAATACCGTCTACCTCAACATCTGCAAATACCGATACTTCCAGTTGATTAAGGACTTTTATTTCTTCAATATCTTCGCAGATATTTCTATTATCACAAAATACCCTTCTGGTTTTCTCTACAACAGCATTGATATTTTCCCTTCCTTTTACACTCTCATCTATATCGATAAGAATTTTATACAGTCCGCTGAAGGAAGTTCCGTCTTTTTGAATCGCCTCTACCCACACATTTTTCAACTCAAACACCGAATCGAAGATAAGCTTTCGGTAATCGTTTACAGTAAGAGCATTACAAGGAAGTATCTCATGTGCCTTTAAGAAAGTATCATCATCTACCTGGTTATACAAATGATCCTGAACATCAAACTCTGTACGATAACACAAATCTGTAATAGCATAACAAAGTTGTTCCAATATAGTAACCCCGGGATCGTGCTCGTTAAAGTCTGTCCAGAAAGAACCGGTAAGTTCCTGAATAGTGCGGATACCTTCGGCTCTTAAATATTCAAAATCAAGTCCATGATTTGTTTCTTTGGCAGAAGATATAAATGCCGGTTTTTCCATGATTAATTACTGTCTGAAAAAAGTTGATCAATATCAAGGGCTGTGCCACTACGTGGGAAACTTCCGGCTGACGGCCTGGATGATAGCTGGTGGTTCGCCTGCTCGTTTAATTTACCTATGAGTTCATACACTTCCACAAAAGGCAAATTACCCAATGCCTTAAAAATTTTATTCGCTTCTTCCAATGTCACATTAAATGTAATATTGCCACTTGTATTGCTTTCCATGTTTTTCTGTAGTTAGTAGTAAGTACTGACTATTTTGTAGTGAATTGATTAGCGGTAAACTCTGAAGTTTGATTTCCGGATACTTATTTTTATCAGGAACAAAGAATTACTACTCACTACTATCATTTATTTTCCAACCCAACTGAACCATCCATAAACTGGTCAAACCAGAGTTTGGAAATATAATATTGAATGTAAAACTCCCCGTCATAGGTATTTCTGGTTCTCATCTCCAGGTTATAACTATAGGTAGTCCCTGTCCATTTCAGCTCTATCCGATTGCTCCTTACCCCGTAATATGCCTGACGGATATCTATTTTACTCTTTGATTTTCCAAATGTACTTAAAGCAAATGCATGAATCAGTGCGTAACGTCCCGTCTTCTTCTTACCAATTCCGGCTACTATTTCAAACGCATGACAACCATTGAGGTCTGTCAATATAGGATGCCATTTACCGTCTGCCAGCACTTTTCCCTGATAAGCATTACCAATACGGCCGGACATAGCCACAGCTCCTTTAACATCAAGCTCAAACTCCGGATTATTATTATTAATCCCCACCTTGCCGGAGTTGGTAAGAGTTAAAATACTGTCTCCTACAT
>DATCKK010000532.1:0-4294 GCA_036562325.1 Cytophagaceae bacterium
AATGAAATCAGATAAAAAATTATCCGATATCCGGAATGAATATAAATTAGAAGAGCTTGTTCGTGAAAAAGTATCAGACTCACCCTTTAAGCAACTTGAATATTGGATCAATGAAGCAGTAAACGCCAAATTATATGAGCCAACTGCCATGACTATTTCTACCGTGGATGCTACCGGTAAACCATCTTCCAGAGTTGTTTTACTAAAAGGGTTGGAAGAAGATGGCCTTACATTCTTCAGTAACTATAAAAGTAAAAAAGGACTAGAGTTAGAAACCAATCCCTACATTGCCATAAACTTTTTTTGGCCTGAGTTGGAGCGGCAGGTACGAATTCAGGGAAAGACAGAAAAAGTAAATTCCGAAGTATCAGATGCTTACTTTAATTCAAGGCCCGAAGGCAGCAAACTCGGAGCCTGGGCATCACCTCAAAGTCAAACCATTTCAAGTAGAGAAGAACTCGTTAACAGGATGGAAAAATACCAAAAGGAGTTTGAAGGTAAAGAAATTCCTCGTCCTGACTATTGGGGAGGCTATAAAGTAATTCCTGAATATTTTGAGTTTTGGCAAGGCAGGCCCAACAGGTTGCATGACAGGATTGCCTACAGTAAGAAAAACGGGAACTGGGTAATAGAACGCTTAGCCCCCTGATGAATAGGGAGTCATCAGACAATATCGAACAAGTTATTGATTTTCAAATGCCTTTCTTTGGTAAAGCCTTCCGCATATTTTACTCCAATAGAATGGCCAAATTCCTGGGATCTGGCTACAAGGAAATCAAAAAAATCAGCTCCGGAAATATACGTTTCCGGCTCCTTGCTTTGAGGATCATAAAACTGGCTTTTGTAAGCTTTAATTGCCTCTATTTTTTTATCCCAATAATTGGAGATATCAACCACAAAGTCAGGCTTAATATATCGATCCTGGATATAATGAAAAACAGCTTGAGGCCGCCATTCTGATTGCTTTGCACCAAAAAATTGTGTTTCTATTTTTCTTAATCCGGACAGAAAACAAGCTCTCGAAGCAAGAGCGCCTCCTCTGCCATGATCCGGATGCCTGTCTTCTACCGCATTGGCAATAACTATATCAGGCTGATATTTTCTAATTACTTTAATTAACTCAATACAATGGGCTTTATCTATTTCAAAAAATCCATCGGCAAATTGTAGGTTTTCCCGAACACTTAGGCCGAGGATTTTAGATGCATTGCCTGCTTCCTGATCTCTTAGCTCCGGTGTTCCCCTCGTTCCTAATTCTCCTCTGGTCAAGTCAACTATACCTACTTTATATCCAAGGTCGATATGTTTTAATATGGTACCGGCACATGATAATTCTGCATCATCCGGATGCGCTGCTATTACGAGAATGTCCAGTTTCATATTCAACTTATCTGATTCTTAGCCTTTGGCCTACCCTCAGAGTAGACTTGGTAGTTATTCCATTTAACCGGCAAATAGTAGCAATAGGAACACGATACTTTCTGCTAATAGTGCTTAACGTTTCGCCGGATTTCACTTTATGATAATATACTTTTCGGGCTGCCTCTTTTAAATAACTAAAATGAACCGGCATCAGGTCAAATTCGCATACTTTTAATGTATGATTTTTGAAATCATACATTTCTTCCGGATCAATAGCATTTCCCTCATAGCGTACTTCATAATGAAGGTGCGGGCCTGAACTGCGCCCTGTGCTGCCTCCCAGCCCTATCGTATCTCCGGCTTTTACCAGTTGGCCTACCTCTACCAAAGATTTTGACAGGTGGCCATACAAAGTTTCCAACCCGTTATAGTGCCTTAGCATTACATAATTACCATATCCTCCGGCATCGTATTTATTGATCCTTACAATTCCGTCAAAGGCAGCCAATACAGGATCTCCGGTTGTAAGGCCAATATCTGTTCCATAATGCCAGCGATAGTGCCTCATACCAAACCGTGAGGTAGTACGACAATGATGTAAAGGCATTGACCAGGAATATCCAGCCAATGTATCATATAGCTTTAATGTAAGAGTATCACTGAATTTTGAACCATCAATTTTATAAGGGTTCACAGAGCGGGAGTCCCAAATGGCAAAATATTCGGCAATAGTAATCCAAATTGAATCTACATTCATCTGTTCTGATACCTCCACAATACTCAGCTCTCCTTCATCTGAACCTCCCCCAGTACTTTCCGCCAAAGTATCCTCCGCCAGCATACTGTATTTTCTAACAGGCTTAAAAATTACGGCAGCCTCAGAAAATCCCGAACTATCCTTAATAGACTCTTCGAACAGTACCTCGTCATAGTCAGGTACTGAGTATTGAATGGCAGGAGCTTTTATATTAAAGAAATCTTTATTCTTTTTTTTGTCCTGCCCGAGTAAATTCTGTATTAGAACAACTGTAAAAACAATAAGTATTACGAGTGTTTTTTGCATTTTTATTCAACTTCTAAGGCAGCCAGATAACGCTCTGCGTCAAGCGCTGCCATACATCCTGTTCCGGCTGCTGTAATAGCCTGTCTGTACACATGATCCTGAGCGTCTCCGCAAGCAAACACTCCAGGTACATTGGTTTTAGTAGATCCGGGAATTGTTTTTATATAACCGTTTTCGTCCATTTCCAGCCAATCTTTGAAGATTTTTGTATTTGGCTCATGCCCAATGGCTACAAAAAAACCTTTCACAGGAATTTCTTTTACTTCACCTGTTGTCTTATTTCTAACTCGAATTGCTTCGACCTCCTCAGCACCAAGTATTTCTTCTGTTTCGGTATTCCACAATACCTCTATATTCTTGGTATTCAATACCCTCCTTTGCATGATTTGTGATGCCCTCATTTGATCTCTTCTCACAATCATGTACACCTTACTGCACAACTTTGCTAAATAAGAAGCTTCTTCACATGCGGTATCTCCCCCGCCAATAATTGCTACTTCCTGTCCACGGAAGAAAAAGCCATCACAAACGGCACAGGCTGAAACTCCCTTCCCGTTCAGTCTCGCTTCTGATTCTAATCCAAGCCATTTTGCCGACGCCCCGGTGGCAATAATAACCGTATCCGTTTTAATCAAATGGCTTTCATCTATAATAACTTTATGAACAGGTCCGGTAAAATCTACAGACGTAGCAAGTCCAAAACGAATATCGGTCCCAAATCTTGCAGCCTGTTTTTGAAAATCTTCCATCATTTTCGGCCCCATGATACCCTCGGCATATCCCGGAAAATTTTCAACATCATTTGTGATCATTAATTGACCACCAGGTTGTGCTCCCTGATATAAAACCGGCTTCATACCTGCACGAGCTGCGTAAATGGCAGCAGTATATCCTGCAGGGCCAGACCCAATGATTAAACATCCAATTCTTTCTTCTGACATAATGAACTCTTTAAATTGAGCCGCAAATCTCGCGAAAATTAGATTTGTAACAAAACAGAATTTGTACTATTACTTACTCCCCCTGGTTTAATCACTTATTCTTCAATACTTTTTTATTAAATAAAATTTTAGAAGAATATGTTATTAATAACCTAATTAATCCTTTGTGTGTTTAAACGCTTTTTAGGAAAATTTAACCAAAAACAATGTTACCAAATCGCAACCATTTATTTAAACTACAAGATTAAATACAATAAACTAAATAATTTATTTATAAATAGTTAAAAAACCAAAAATACATATGTGTTAAAGTTTTACTTTAGGATATAGAATAAAAGTGTATTAAATAAAAAAGCACTAAGTTTCCTTAGTGCTTTGCTTAGATTTTCTAAATACTTATTATCCAAGATAAGGTTTTAAGGCCTTGCTTCTTGAAGTGTGTCTCAGCCTTCTGATAGCTTTTTCCTTAATCTGTCTTACTCTTTCTCTGGTCAGATTGAATTTTTCTCCAATCTCTTCCAAGGTCATAGAGTGTTCTCCATTTAATCCGAAATACAGCGTAATTACATCTGCTTCTCTTTGCGTCAGAGTTGAAAGCGCTCTTTGAACTTCTTTTCTCAAAGAATCGTTCATTAGTTCGGAGTCAGGTGTCACCTCGCTATCATTTTCCAAAACATCCAGTAAACTATTTTCTTCTCCCTGAACGAACGGAGCATCCATAGAAACGTGTCGGCCTGAAATTTTCAATGTATCTACCACTTCAGAAGTGGTAACTTCCAGAACTTCAGCCAACTCATCCGGAGACGGTTCTCTTTCATATTTTTGTTCCAGATCAGAGAATGTTTTGGAAATTTTATTCAGGGAACCCACCCTGTTTAATGGTAATCGTACAATTCGGGATTGTTCAGCTAAAGCCTGAAGGATAGAC
>DATCKK010000534.1:0-1949 GCA_036562325.1 Cytophagaceae bacterium
GAAAGCAATACTCTAAACACAATGCCATATAGAATAACGTACGATGAATGGCTGAATGATCTTTCACAGGGCATCATTGATACAAAGTATGACGGCAGGGTTCAGCTGCCTTTATTCTCCTGCACTGTTGCTTATGTGAAAGATAGCAGTAACAGGGAGGTAGTGAATGTAGGGTCCACGGAGCGCTTTGACGGCAGCGCTCAGATATCGAGTATTGAAATCGTTATCACCCTTAAGGAACTGCGTGCAATGGAACTGTCTCTTGAAAAAGGTAACAAGTTCATAATCCTTAACAAGGAGCAATAGGAGGCTGCTGTATGAAAAAGTCTGTTGTGTTGATATCCAATGACCTTGATCTGCATAAGCGTCTCGAGGATACCGGTCTTTTTGACCAGGTTACAATAGATACATCTATATCAAGTGTCGGGGTCCCCGATATACTCATTGTAAGTGATAAGATCATACATTACAATGAGCTAATTGAGCTTTTTGACAGCAAGCTCAATCATATCCCGCATGTCTTTTACATGATCTCGAATAACAGTACCGGTGCCAATAAAAACATAATGCAGGTACTTAAAGTGAAAGGGGTCAAATGCATACCTCCCCGTATGACGATTACGCAAATTCTTGAGAGGATTTGCGCTGAAGTTGGCCTGACTGATATAAGCAATAAAAACATTGCTGTGTTTCTGGGGACTGACAGCAAAGTAGGCACCACAATGGTTACTCAATGCATAGCGGAAACTATTGCAAAATATTCGAAAGCCAGGGTTGCTTTGCTGTTTCTTAACGGGCAACCAAGCACTGATTATATTCAGGACCGGGACAATGTTCTCGGGCTTGACAGCATAAAAGTCAAGGTTATAAACAAAATACTTTCCGACAGCGAACTGATCGGTGCATTTATTAAGCTTTCTGACAATTTATATGCTTTGCCTGGCGCCAAGTCCATCCTGGATGTCAGGTATTTTTCCAATGATCACATCGAAAATCTCATACAGCTTACGTCGAAGCTTTTTGATGTTGTTCTGGTTGACGCCGGCCATAAGATCTTCAATGGCATGACCATAGGCTCCGTAAACTCTACTCCGCACAAATATTTGATAACAACGCAGCAGGATTCTGCTTTACGTAATTTCGAGCGCACATGTTCCCAGGTATTCAGCGAGCTTGATATAGACCCGAAAGACTTCCTCCTGATCGTAAATAAGTTCGTGCATCTGCCGGAACTGTATACATCGTCGCAGCTTGCCAATCTTTACAAGACTTCGCTGATAGGTACTATTGATTTTGTCGATTATGGCTGGCAGGCTGAGAAAGATCAGAAATCTCTTTTGAACTATGACATAACCTCTTTAAATAAGCAGATACTCGAACTCTCAAAGATCATAGCAAGTCAGATGGGTGTTGAACTGACGATTACAAAAGAAGTTAAGCCTGGCATATTCAGCAGGATCTTTAGGTAAGGAGTGTAAGCCATGCATGAAGAAAAATGTCTTGCAGCATTAATACCTGATATAAAACCATTCTGCCTCGATGAATATATAGATAATTACAAAGCCAAGAAGAAATCAGAATCATCCGCATCAAACGGCTTTGATAAGTATGCCAAATTTCATAGCATATGCGCCCAGGTACGGAAGTTCTTCGCCGATGAATGGGATATAGAATTGCAGAGCAAAGGCGACAAGAAAGAGGAAATCATTGCCGAAAGGCACAAACGTGCTTTAATCGGTTATCCGGCCGAGGTTAATTACTTTAAGTCGAAGATACGGGAATTTTTGAAGGAACATAATCTTGAAAACGAGGAATTTCCAAACTGGTATGATAACCTCGTCGATGCCATATTCCATGAAAACTGGGGCCTTGCCGGCATTGCCAAGTGGTTGACGATGAAAGAATCGTCCTCGGCCAAAATAATTGGCGACAGAATATATTATTTCATC
>DATCKK010000546.1:0-10679 GCA_036562325.1 Cytophagaceae bacterium
AAAAGTAGGAATTGCCAGGTATGTGCTCAGAAACCGAGAACATATAGGTGTGATAAAAACTTCCGGCAATGTGATTTTACTGGATCAGATGCGATACCATGCGGATATAAGAGATGCCAATGAATTAAACCTTCCGGATAAAAAGATGGCGGAGAAAAAGGAGATTGATATGGCTATGAAATTAATAGATCAACTGACGGGCCCATTTACTCCTGAAAACTTTAAAGACGAATATATCGAAGAGCTACGACAGATCATAGAAGCGAAAGCGGAAGGAAAGCTTATAGTAAGCAAAGAGGAAGCTCCGGAACCTACGCATGTGAAAGACCTGATGGAAACCTTAAAGGCTAGTTTAAACGCCGTTAAAGATAAGCCGGTGGCAAAAAACAGAACCCCTGTGAGTGGTGCCGCTAAAGGGAGGAAGAAGCCGGCAGGTAAAAAAAAGAAGAAAGAAGCTTAGCACCGTGCAGTTATGGGATTAGAGGAGTATAAAGCCAAAAGGAAGTTTAATAAAACACCGGAGCCGGCCGGTGAAGTAGAGAAAGACCGTAAAGGAGTACACCGGTTTGTTGTTCAGAAACATGCAGCTTCTCGTTTACATTATGACTTTCGTCTCGAAATGCAGGGAGTGTATAAAAGCTGGGCCATACCTAAAGGCCCTTCATTAAATCCTCAGGAAAAAAGACTGGCAGTGATGGTGGAAGACCACCCTTTGGAATATGGTAAGTTTGAAGGTATTATACCACCTGGTAATTATGGCGCCGGCACTGTCATGATATGGGATGAAGGTACTTATTATGCACCAGGCATAGAGAGTTGGGAGGATAATGAAAAGCAATTGCTGGCTACGTTGTATAAAGGCGATCTTAAAATAGTGCTGGAAGGCAAAAAGCTAAAAGGTGAATTTGTATTGGTCAGGACGGCTGGCGGAAAAGGTAATGAGTGGTTGTTAATTAAGAAAAAAGATGCTTATGCTACTAAAGACCCGATTATCCAAAAAGACAGGTCGGTAGTAACTAACAGAACACTGGAAGAAATAAAAGAACAGTCAGGTAAAGGGAGCACGGTTTGGTATTCTAAAAGAGAGACGGAAAGTGTGCCAGAGTTGGAGAATATTCCGGAAGGCCGCTTCCCTCATAATATTAAACCCATGTTGGCATCGTTGGCTGAAGCCCCCTTTGACTCCCCCGAATGGATATTTGAAATCAAGTGGGACGGGTTCCGCGCTATAGCTGAAGTAAATTATAATGAAGTTAATTTATATTCCAGAAACCTTCTTTCATTTAATGAGCAGTTTGAGCCGATTGTTAATTCTTTAGCGAAACTGTCTACACAGGCTGTGTTTGATGGAGAGATCGTAGTGTTAAATGATAAAGGTGTTGCCGAGTTTCAGCTAATTCAAAATTATAAGCGCACTGGCCAGGGCAGGCTGGTGTATTATGTATTTGACTTGTTGTACTACGAAGGAAGAAATTTGCAATCCTTACCATTGCTAAGAAGAAAAGAGATATTAAAAAAAATATTGCCTGATCTTCCGAATGTAGTATATAACGAACACTTTATAGAAACAGGAATACAATTTTTTGAAGCGGCCCGACAACAAGATCTTGAAGGTATTATTGCCAAAAGAGCAGAAAGTGTTTATAAGCCCGGAGTAAGAACCAAAGACTGGTTAAAGATAAAAATACAGAAACGGCTGGAAGCTGTGATTGCCGGGTTTACCCAACCAAGGGGAGGAAGGAAGTTGTTCGGGGCATTGGTGCTTGGCTTGTATAATAAAAAAGGGGAGCTGGAATATATAGGCCATACGGGAGGAGGTTTTGATGAAAAGGTATTACAGGAAGTGTATAAAAAATTGAAACCATTAATACAATCGGAGTGCCCCTTTGCCAAAAGGCCTAAAACCAATACACCTGTTACCTGGGTAAAACCTGTGCTGGTTTGTGAAGTGAAGTTTCAGGAATGGACGGATGAGGGTGTTCTCAGAATGCCTGTATTTCTTGGTTTAAGAGAAGATAAAAATGCCCGGGAAGTGACCAAAGAAGAATCGGTAAAAATGAATGAAGTGGCTGTTGAGAACTCTTCCGAACATCTGCCTGAAGATGTAAGTGATATACAAGAACCGATTTTGCCGGAGAGCTCCTCTCTTTTTAAAAATCATTTGTCTTCTTCTGAAGCGGTCATTAACCTTGATAACAGGATATTAAAGTTTACCAATCTTGATAAAGTGTTTTGGGAAGAGGAGGGATATACCAAAAGAGAGCTGATAGAGTATTATGATAAGATAGCTGATTACATTCTGCCTTATCTTAAAGACAGGCCTCAAAGCCTGAAGAGGAATCCGAATGGCTATAAAGATGCGGGCTTTTTTCAAAAGGATATGCCTTCCTTTATCCCATCATGGATTCCGACAGTGGCGATTTCTTCCGATAGCCAGGATAAGGAAATAAATTACATGTTATGTCAGGAGAAAGCAACTTTGCTATACATGGCTAACCTTGGCTGTATTGAGATCAATCCCTGGAATTCCCGTATACAAAATCTTGACTATCCGGATTATATCGTAATTGATCTTGATCCGGTGGATGTGCCATTTGACGCAGTGATTGAAGTGGCACAAGCAGTTAAAGAAGTACTGGATGAAGGTAAAATTCCTTCTTATCCTAAAACCTCCGGCTCCAAAGGTATCCATATTTATATTCCCTTAGGGGCCAATTATACTTATGATCAAAGCCGGCAATTTGCCGAGATCATTTCAACCCTGGCTCACGCAAGAATTCCTAAGCTTTCCAGCCTGTTGCGAAGCCCTTCTAAAAGAAAGAATAAAGTATATCTCGATTATCTACAAAATCTTAGGGGACAGACATTGGCATCAGTGTATTGTGTGAGGCCCAAACCGGGAGCCACAGTATCAACTCCTTTAGATTGGGCAGAAGTAAAGCCGGGCCTGCACCCGTCGGAGTTTACTATAAAAACGATCTTTAAAAGATTAGATAAAATAGGGGATATCTTCAAGCCTGTCATTTCCGGGCAATCCGATATTTACCAGGCTTTACAAAATCTGGGGTTGAAAGGCTGGTAATTTACTTCAGGATTAAAGGCCTTGTTAGCCCATGGGGGTTATCACCTCTTCCGTAACTATTTTTAAGATTTTGTCTGCTGTGATTGGTTTTAATATTAACTCACATTCCACCGGTAAGTCATTATAATCTTCTTCTTTTATAATGGTAGTTGCTAATATTACTTTGGTTTTTTCTTTGGTAATGGCGAGTTTTTGATAACATTCAAGAAACTCAAATCCATCCATTACAGGCATATTTACATCCAGAATTATAATTTTGGGAGGTTTGCAGGCATTAGATTCCAGGAATTTTAACCCCTCTTTCCCGTTGCGGCAGATTTTAATATCTATTTCCGGACTGAGCTTTTTAATAAGCCGTTCAACCATAAAATTATTAACGGGGTCATCGTCAATGAGAAGTAAATAATTATCTAGATTCATATCTTTAGTGGTTGAATATTTGAATCTACTATTTATCGACTCAAATACCTAATTTATTGGGTTAAAATATTTGTTTGTCGAATAAAATATTATAAAAGCAATAAAAAAAACTGGAAAAATACATGGTTAAATGTGTTAAGGATCAGTTGGATAGGGAGGTTTATGTAAATGTACCTGCTCAAAAAATAATTTCTTTGGTGCCTTCTCAAACCGAGCTATTGTTTGACCTGGGGTTGGAAAAAGAAGTGATAGGTGTTACCAAGTTTTGCGATGAACCGCGGGAACTTACCAAAACGAGAATCAAAGTGGGAGGGACTAAAAATGTGAATCTTTCTAAAATTCTGTCACTTAGGCCGGATCTGATACTGGCTAATAAGGAAGAAAACCTGAAGGAGGACATGGAGAAGCTGGCTGAAGAGGTACCGGTATGGGTGAGTGATGTTAGTGACCTGGATAGTGCCTGGAATATGATAGAGCAGGTAGGAAGGCTGACTGGTAAGAAAAAGATGGCCAGGACTTTAACGGATATGATTCGGCATTCGTTTAGCAACTTGTATTTCAGGCGAGAGTTAAAAGTGGTTTACTTCATCTGGAAAGCCCCTTATATGGTTGCCGGAGGGGATACATTCATTAATTTCATGCTTAAAAAATGCGGATTCGTCAACTTATTTGCCTCGTTCATGCGGTACCCAACGGTAACTTTTGAAGAAATTCGGCAACTTAACCCTGATTTAATTCTTTTATCCTCAGAGCCTTACCCTTTCAGGGAAAATCATTTGCCGGAGTTTCAACAACTCTGCCCTTCGGCAAACGTATTATTAGTGGATGGAAAAATGTTTTCGTGGTACGGTAGTCGATTAAAATATGCCGCAGACTACTTTCGAAGACTGAGGGGAGCCATCGACTAAAAATGCAGAATTATGGAAAGAATCTTAGCACTGGTTTTATTGATTACATTTATTGCTGTAAATGAAGTTGCGGCAGCACCATTAGGGACTATAGATCCTGCAGCAAAGGCTTACGTGGATAAAGCCACCGAAAAACTGAAGGAGGGAAATTATAATGAGGCAATAGTGGATTTCACTGCGGCTCTTTCTATTCAGGCAGATTGTGAAGAAGCGCTTATGGGAAGGGCTCAGGCACATGAAAAAGCAGAAAATCAGTTCCAGGCACTTCATGACTACGATAAAGTAATACTTTTAAATCCAAAAAATATTCAGGCTTACCTTTCAAGAGCAGCTTTAAAGTCCAAAGTGGGTATAGATGATGAAGCAATGGAAGATTATGGAAGAGTGATAAGATTGGACCCGCAGAATTATACAGCTTACTATGAGCGTGGTATCATTGAAAATATAGCCGGTATGTACAATGAAGCACTAACGGATTTTGAAAAATGCGCTCAACTGAAGCCAAGTGCTGAGATATTTTTCATTACCGGAGTTTTGCAAGCCAAGTTAGGTTTTGATGATAAAGCCATCGTGTATTTTTCTGATGCAATAAAAGCGGATAAGGAAAATAAAGATTACTATTATCATAGAGCGTGCTCAAGAATACGGGTAGGCAAGAATGCAGAGGCAATTAAAGATCTTGTTTATGCCATAAAGTTAGATACTTCTGATGCCAATTATTATTTCCGTTTGGGACAGGCATATCATGGCTTGGGTAAATATGAAAATGCGATGGAAAATTATTCTATCGCTATTAATAAAAAACCGGATAATATAGACTACTATTACTCAAGAGCCATAACTCATGTTGCTAATAATAATATAGAAGCAGCGATAAATGATTACTCCAAGGTAATAGAGTTACAGCCGGAAAACATGGACTCTTATGTAAACAGGGCTGGCTTATACCTTAAAGCCAATATGCTGAAAGAAGCAGAGGCTGATTATTCCAAGTATATAGAACTCAACCCTGGTAACTTCTCCGTATTCCAAAAAAGAGCGGAAGTACGATTAAAGATGCAAAACTTTCAGGGAGCTATCACTGACCTGGACAACGTAATTGAAATGAGGCCATCTGCCGGGACAGCATACTATAACAGGGGTTTGGCGAAGTTTAATCTGAATAACAGGGAAGATGCCTGCAAGGATTTTTATAAATCAAGTGAATTGGGTAATAAAGAGGTGAGTGTATTATTAAAAGATTGTCAATAAATATTATTCGCTAGTAATGAATCCAAAAGGCTTGAGCATATCAAGCCTTTTTTATTGTTTATTCTAATGTCTTTGGATATAACCTAAGAGTGATTCGAACAAGATTCAAAGGTTATGTTTTCCTCTGTGTGTGATCTATTGCGAGATGATTTGCAGGTAAATCATCCCCCTAACCCCCTTCTCTTACGCACAAAGTCTTACCCACAAGGGGGACTTGCCGTCTGCGATTAATAAGCAAATTACTTAAGATTTATGTGAGTCTGTTAATTGAGAGTATTTTAAGATAGTGAAATGGGAAAGTAGTAAAAAAGATTTTTAATTGACAGATACTAAGTCCCCCTTCTCATGCACGCAAAGTCTTACCCACAGGGCGACTTGCCATCTGCGGTTTAATAAGCAAATTACTTAAGATTTATGTGAGTCTGTTAGTTGAGAGTATTTTAAAATAGTGAAATGGAAAAGTAGTAAATAGAATTTTAATTGGCAGATACTAAGTCCCCCTTTAGCGAGGGCACAGTGTGGTTGTGAAGGGGGTAGGGGGATGGAAATTTTCCGCCTTGTGGTAAACGTAACTGCCAGCCGTGGTTTCCATCGGCTAACCACCTATTGAAGTTTCTACCTGAATTCCCTATTACTGTGAAGTCCATTAATCTGTTTAATCGGTGATTCAGACAATTGAAATCATCCCCCTAACCCCCTTCTCTTACGCACAAAGTCTTACCCACAAGGGGGACTGCCGTCTGCGATTAATAAGCAATTGCTTAAGATTTTATGAGTCTGTTAATTGAAAGTATTTTAAGATAGTGAAATGGGAAAGTAGTAAAAAAGATTTTTAATTGACAGATACTAAGTCCCCCTTTAGCGAGGGCACAGTGTGGTTGTGAAGGGGGTAGGGGGATGAAATTTTCCGCCTTGTGGTAAACGTAACTGCCAGCCGTGGTTTTCCATCGGCTAACCACCTATTGAAGTTTCTACCTGAATTCCCTGTTACTGTGAAATCCCATTAATCTGTTTAATCGGTGATTCAGACAATTGAAATCATCCCCCTAACCCCCTTCTCTTACGCACAAAGTCTTACCCACAAGGGGGATTTTGCTTTCGACGTTATAGTTTAACCAGCTTAAACATTCGAAATTCATTTGTGTTAATGCTCATATTAATTCTCTATCAAACTCATTTCTATGAATACAAATTCACTACTTGAGACTTCCGGTAAGGACATAAATAATCCGTCATCCTTTCCTGATATGGTATGGGTTCCCGGCGGGACATTTACAATGGGGTCGGACCTTCATTATCCTGAAGAAGGCCCTGCCCACAAAGTAAATGTTAATGGATTCTGGATGGATAAGTATCCGGTAACGAATAGAGCATTTCAAAAGTTTGTGGATGCTACAGGTTATATAACCGTAGCAGAACGTCCTTTGAATCCTGTGGATTATCCGGGAGCATCTCCGGAAGCTCTTGTGCCGGGGTCGCTTGTGTTCTTTAATCCTGGCGGAAGAGTGGATATGAGAAATATTGGTAATTGGTGGGCTTATGTTCCCGGGGCATGTTGGAAACACCCGGAAGGACCTGCTAGTACTATAGAAGCCAGGTTAGATCATCCTGTAGTGCATGTGGCATGGGAAGATGTAGAAGCATATGCAAAATGGAAAGCTAAAGAAATTCCTACAGAAGCAGAGTGGGAATATGCTTGTCGTGGAGGGTTAGAAGGCAAAGTTTATGAATGGGGTGATGAAATGATGCCTCATGGAAAGATGATGGCAAATTTTTGGGTAGGTGAGTTTCCCTGGAAAAACTTATCCTATCATGGATTTGAAAGGACTTCTTATGTAGGAGCATTTCCTCCTAATGGCTATGGACTTCATGATATGACGGGCAATGTCTGGGAGTGGACCCAGGACTGGTTTGAATCTAATCACATATATGATAAAAAGAAAGCCTGTTGTATTCCTGCTAACCCTCGTGGAGGAAATATTGATAGAAGTTATGATCCTCGTCAACCTCAAATCAGAATACCAAGGAAAGTGTTAAAAGGTGGTTCTCATTTATGTGCACAGAACTATTGTTACCGTTATCGTCCTGCGGCACGTCATCCACAGATGATTGATTCTGCCGCAAGTCATATAGGATTCCGATGTATTATCAGGAAACTATAGTAATAGGCATAAAAAAAATATTAAGTTATGTAATATACTTATTGATTTTTCATGCTTAATATTTTATTAATCATTTCTATTACTAATCAAGTTTACCGGGGCATGGGAAGTATTGAATTGACAAAAAAAATAGATTCTTTTGCTTTTATCCATTTTTATAAGAAGGATAATTTCTGCCATCTTGCCTTCGATGAATACTATGTTTGATGATATAGTGCAAATGCCTGAATGGACAACAACGGGTAGAAATCCATCTTTTGCGATGATCATACACCATGACGATGCTGAACGTGAATTTGCCTATGATCGTAAATCTATAGTTGGGAAGCTTGACAGAGGACTTGATGAGGCTAAAAAACGTGGATGGATGTTAGTTAGCATAAAGAACGATTGGAAGAAAGTATTTATGGAATAAATAATACAAAGATGACCATAATTGAATTCATTAAATTATTCCCAAAAGCTTTTAAGGAGTGGATACAAGACAGGGTCGGCGGGCTTTCTGCTTCTATAGCATTTTATCAACTTATGTCAATTGCTCCTTTTGTTTCTTTGATAGTTATTGTTTCTTCTGCCTTGTTTGGGCATCAACAATTCAAAGATGAGATAGAACCTTTGATTGCTCAATTTTTTCACCCTCAGTTCATTACTGCTATAAGGTATATGTTGCAATACAGTTTTGATTTGGATGAAAGCAAATTTTTGACAATTACTGTGCTTGGTATTATAAGTCTTGTTCATGGGACCTTTGGTTTTTTTGAACAACTTAAAGATGCCATAGAAACGATTTGGAATAAGAGAATCGCAGAAGCGAATATCAAAGCAGGGATAAGAAAAAAAGCAGAGGCTTTATTTATGGCAATGGTATGCTTTTTACTTTTACTATTTGGATTTGTTGCAGGCCACTGGTTTATTGAAACAGAAGGTGTGCTTAGATATACTTTAATGACGTTGATTGAATTCATTGTTCTTTTTGCCATCATTTATTTTTTGCTTACTTATTGCCCTCCAATCAGATTCTCTGGAAGATATTTGCTTCCCGGAGCACTATTGACAACTATTTTGTATATGATAGGGAGGCTTGTCCTTAAATATGTTCTGAACCATCAATCAGAAGCTGCGCAAGATGTAGCAGCAACTCTGCTCTTATATCTTCTATGGGCATATTATTCTGCATTGGTTTTCATGTATGGAGCAGAGTTTAGTAAGTTGTATATTAGAAGAAAAGAGTTAGAAGGTATTAAGTAACGGCAAATGATGTGCTGAATAGTTTCTAAGGATACTAAACTTAAGTTGACAATAAAATGAAAGAGGTGCCTATTAAATAATTGCTAAGGTATGATATAAATAAAAAAAGACCAGGCTGAAAACAGGCTGGTCTTTTTTATTAATTTATCGTCCTGAGTTACAAAGCGAATCCTGCCTTTTTAAGGTCTTCCCAGTAATGAGGATAAGACTTTTCTACCACATCCGGATTTTCAATTGTGACAGGCCCAAGTAGTGCAAGAGGAGCAAAAGCCATAGCCATTCTATGATCTTTGTAAGTGGCAACAGATTGTCCGTTTACTACAAAATCATCGGTAATTACTTTATATACCTGATCCGGCACTAACTCCAACATTCTTGCACCAAACTTTGCCAGCTCGTTTTGTAAGGCAGCTATACGGTCTGTTTCTTTGATGCGTAAGCTTTCCAGTCCCGACATAGTACACTCTATGCCTTTGGCTGCGCATATCACGGCAATGGTTTGAGCTAAGTCCGGACAGTCGGTATAATCAAATTCTATAGAAGAGACAGCTTCTTTTTTAGTAAGGATAACGCCTTCCGGTGTAAAGGTGGATTTAACACCCAGTTTGTCCATAATATCGGCTACTACGCGGTCTCCCTGAAAAGAATCTGTAAGATATCCATTTAATTTTATTTCAGCCTCGTTGGAAAGAGCTGCAATGCTGTACCAGTAGCTGGCAGCAGACCAGTCAGATTCTACCTTATATGGGAATGGTTCGTACTTTTTATTAGGTATTCGGATGATGTTATCTTCCCAGGAGGATGAAATACCAAATAGCTCCATTAGGCGCAATGTCATTCTTATATAAGGTTTTGAACCTACTTTTCCTTCCAGTTCTATTACGAGGCCTTCAGGCAATACGGGAGCAATCATTATCAAAGCAGTTATATACTGGCTGCTTACATCTCCTTTTATTTTAATATGATTAGTGCCGGGATTAGAAGTATCAAAAGGTTTAATGACAATTGGCGGATATCCTTCTTTTTCTTTGTATTCTATATTGGCTCCTAATTCTCTTAATGCATCTACCAGAAGTTTTATAGGCCGTTCTTTCATCCTGGCAGTACCGGTAAGTTCCCGCTCTCTTTCAGATACGGCACAGTAAGCAGTCAGGAAACGCATGGTAGTACCGGCATCCAATACATCCAGTGTATAGTCATCTGAGTTTAAAAGTCTGATCATGGTTTGGGTGTCTCTCGCATTCGATAAGTTGCCCATATAGCAATTCTTTCCGGTTAAAGCTTCCATAATCAACACCCTGTTACTTTCGCTCTTCGATGAAGGGGGAGTAACCGTACAATAAACTTTACCTGAATGTTTCGGAATATTGATTGATTCTACTGATGTAGCAGTATGTTCAGACATAATTTATAAGGTATAATATATAATGGATTCTCTGATTTCTTTAAATGTTATAGGATTATTAAAGTTGGCTTTTCCTACTTTTTCAAGCAGGGTGCATTGAATCTGATTTTTTTCATTCTTCTTGTCTTGCAAAGTCAGAGGAAGTATTTTTTCAATATCAAATTCAAAGATTTCTTTCTTGCCATATACAGACAGGATATACC
>DATCKK010000551.1:0-2622 GCA_036562325.1 Cytophagaceae bacterium
AGTATAGAGAGCCTCTTATGAAAGAAGAAGCTAGATTTGTACTATTTAGATTTTTTAAGTTATGAACAATTTGAAAAAAATCAAATTAATCCTTGATGTTTTTCATGAAGGCGTCATCGAGGAATTACACCTGGAGAACAAAGATCTTAACTTTAAAATAGAGTGTAAATACCTTGCGGAGATCATTAATGAGAATTACACATGGTTTTATGGTGTCTTAAAAAATGTGCGTCGGTTTTGTTTTCAACCTTGGGATGATGAGGATAATGTTATTACCAACATTGAGAATATTAAAGAACTGAAGCCGGATATACTGGGCGTAGATATGTCGGAAGAAGAGTTTGTAAAGATATATTCTAACTGCAATAGTGTTTATGGTGGTGGCAACATTATCATTGATGCAAATGATATTCGTGTGTTTGATGAAGATTTCCGGGAAATGGGAATGGAAGAGTTGTTAAATCTGTCAGATAAATATTGGGCCATGGTACACGGGGCAGAGGGATGATATTTGATTTCAAAAACAAATAACCAATAACTTAATAAATGAACTGCCTGTTTTTTTAAATTATGGTAGTTTGAGGTGATCCGTTAACCATCCACGCGCACCGGTAAATACTCATTACTATTTCCTCACCACTTACTGCTAATTCCCCCAAAAACTTCCTTATATTTGAATTGTTTCGGGAACTGTTCATCCCGTAAATTAATTTAATAGTGTATTCTTTTTGAGATAATTAATGGCAAAGTCACGCGAACCGGAACATAAGTTACACCTGAGAAATATTCGGGTGTCTGATTATGAGCAAATTAAAGAAATTATGGAAATGGTCTACTCTAATGCAGGTGGATCATGGACTAAGAAGGAATTGAAATCTCAGTTAAAGGCATTCCCGGAAGGGCAGATATGTATCGAAGATAACGGAAAGCTGGTAGCTGCGGCGTTTAGCCTGATTGTGGATTATTCCAAATATGGGGATAATCACACCTATAATCAGATCACAGGAAACGGGTTATTGACTACTCACCAGGCGGAAGGGGATACTTTGTATGGAATAGACGTATTTGTACATCCTGCTTATCAGGGGATGCGTTTAGGACGACGTTTGTATGATGCAAGGAAAGAGCTTTGTGAGAAGCTGAATTTGAGAGCCATCATTGTAGGAGGGCGAATTCCCGGATATAAGAAATACGCTAAAAAGCTTTCTCCGAGAGAATATATTGAACAGGTAAAGAGTAAAGAGATCTATGATCCTATTCTTACATTCCAGCTTGCCAATGGTTTTCACGTAAGAAAAGTTTTAACCAATTATATTCCTGAAGATAAGGAATCCAAATCGTACGCAACTCTCTTGGAGTGGATCAATGTGTATTATGAGGAAACCGAGAAGCTAATTGGGGGTACTAAATGGCTGGTAAGAGTTGGGGTTGTGCAGTGGAAGATGCGTAAATTCTCTTCTCTGGAAGATTTGCATCAGCATATTGAATTCTTTGTGGATACAGTGTCGGGTTATAAGGCAGACTTCGTTATTTTTCCGGAGTTCTTTAATGCTCCGTTGATGGCAAAGTTCAATAAAGAAAGTGCTTCCGAAGCTGTAAGAGCGCTGGCGGAGTATACCGACGAGATTCGCGAAAAAATGATAAGCCTGGCCTTGTCTTATAATATCAATATTATAGCCGGAAGTATGCCGCTATATCAGGATCATGCTTTGTACAATGTGTCTTATTTATGTAGAAGGGATGGTACCTGGGATGCACAATATAAACTGCATGTTACCCCTGATGAGCAGACGCATTGGGGATTGCAGGGGGGCGATGAGCTGAAGGTGTTTGAAACGGATGCAGGCAAAATAGGAATTCTGATATGTTATGATGTTGAGTTTCCTGAATTATCAAGGATACTTGCGCAGGAAGGAGTGAATATATTGTTTGTGCCTTTCTGGACCGATACAAAAAACTCTTATTTGAGAGTAGCCCGATGTGCACAGGCGCGAGCTATTGAAAACGAATGTTATGTTGCTATATCAGGTAGTGTTGGTAATCTTCCCGGTGTGGAGAATATGGATATACAATATGCTCAGTCCGCGGTGTACTCACCTTCTGATTTTGCCTTTCCTCCTGACGCGGTAGTAGCTGAGTCAACGGCAAACTACGAAACCACTTTGGTAGTAGATCTTGATATTGCTTTATTAAAGAAGTTAAGAACACAAGGAAGTGTTCGAAATTTCCAAAGTCGAAGGACAGACTTGTATTCTATCAGTTGGAACAAGAAAAAGATAGATAAGGATAGAGATAAGGATAAGGATAAAGATTAGTTTCGATAGTTTTCTCCAAGATGATTGGTACTGGCGGTATCCCCAGTTTATTTATAGAAACTGGGAGGCCAAATTAACATATTAAATAGGCTGGCTTGTCCGGCCTATTTTTTTGATCTTGTCCCTTTTTCTTTCGGATTTAGACAGCCCGAATAAATATTTTGACAAAATGGAATAGTTCAATTTTTTGGTTAATTGTTGTTTTATTGGAAAAGTGCAAAATATTGTGTGTTAAATTAATAGGTGTTTATTTGATTTGATTGTATTATGTAAAGAATTTTTCAAAAATATTGAATTGTATTTTTTG
>DATCKK010000552.1:0-9045 GCA_036562325.1 Cytophagaceae bacterium
CATCTTACGGTGCCATTGCCAGATTTCTTGGAATAAAGTCCAGTGCCCGCATGGTAGGATGGGCGATGAATGCCTGTCATGGAATGAAAGACATTCCGGCTCATCGTGTTGTAAACAGAATCGGCCTTCTTACCGGAAAACATCATTTTGCTGATGAAAACGAAATGCAGCGCCTGTTGGAACAAGAAGGCATCAAAGTGTTAAATGATCAGGTACAAAACTTTGATCAGGTATTTTGGGATCCACAAACAAATCTGCTATAACTTTTGAAGTTGCTTGTCCGGCTTACTGGAAACAAGCCAAAGTCCAATAAAGCACAACAGGCCGTTAACAAGTAAAGTCTCAAAACTGAATTTGTATCCCCAAAAAAGTTCCTGCGAATAATTATTAAGCAATAAGGTAATCAAAGGTGAGGCCACGCTGATAATTGGAACAGTATACCATTGATCATTAATTTTTCTGTTGGTAAGAAGTCCAAATGAAAACAATCCAAGCAACGGGCCATATGTATAACTGGCCGCTTTAAGCACAGTATATATTACCGATTCCGTCATTGTTTCCCTGGCAATTACAATAATTACCAGAAACAAAAAGCTAAAACCGATATGCACCCGTAACTTTTCACTTTGCTTTTGCTTCTCGTCTTTATTTTTAAAATTTAAAAAGTCAATACAGAAAGAAGTTGTCAATGCAGCCAGCGCAGAGTCAGAACTGGCATAAGAAGACGCAATAATTCCTAACAGGAAAAAAACACCGACAAATATGCCGAAATTGTTTAATGCAAGAGTAGGATAAAGATCATCAGAGTTTGCTGGCAAAGGAATACCTTTATGTTCAGAGTACAGATAAAGCAACGCTCCCAACGTTAAAAATAAAACGTTCACCACTAACATTATACCTGTAAATGAAAACATATTTTTCTGAGCCTCTTTAATATTTTTACAACTCAGATTTTTCTGCATCAGATCCTGGTCAAGCCCCGTCATCACAATCGCAATAAAGGCCCCACTGATAAACTGTTTCACAAAGTGCTTATTATCAAGCCAGTCTTCAAAAAAGAAAATTTGAGAATATTTACTCTGGCTGACCTGAGAAATCATTTCTCCCAGAGACCAGTTCAACTCACTGGAAATTAAAGATACACTGATAACTACCGAAGAAACCAAAAATATAGTCTGAAAAGTATCTGTCCAGATAATGGTTTTAATTCCACCTTTAAAGGTATAAATCCAGATCAACACGATCGTAATTGCCACTGTCACGCCAAAAGGAATATTAAAAGCATCAAACAGAAACAACTGCAATACACTGGCAGCCAGATACAATCTCAGAGAAGACCCTATAGTCCTGGAAAGTAAAAAAAAAGCAGCTCCCGTCTTGTAGGACCAAAAACCAAATCGTTGTTCCAGATAGGTGTAGATAGAAATGAGATTGAGCCTGTAAAACAGAGGCAATAAAACAGTAGCGATTGTAATATACCCTAAAACCTGCCCGAAAATTAATTGTAAATAAGAAAAGGCATTTCCCCCTACACCAACCCATCCCGGTACCGAAATAAAAGTAACTCCCGAAATGGAAGTACCGATCATGCCAAAAGCAACAAGATACCAGGGAGCCTGTTTACTGGCGTTAAAAAAATCGTTGGTATCAGCATTTTTTCCAGTTATGTATGCAATTATCAGCAGGGCTGAAAAATACACCACCATAACAGTGACTACAAGCGCTGGTGTCATAATTTTAATAAAGGAATAAGGGGTAAAATTGTTTATTTTTTTTTAAATTTGCTAAATTCACATAAAAATGTTCCCTCTTATGAACACAATATTGAGCAGTTTTCCATTACACGAAGAAGATGTTGATATCCTTGAAGAAATAAAATCCAGTGACGTTAATGAGCTCATTGTCTTTAATGACGATGTGAATACCTTCGAGCATGTAATTAATACCCTAATAAAAGTTTGCGGCCATAGCCCTGAACAGGCCGAGCAATGTACCTGGATTATTCATTATAAAGGTAAGTGCACTGTGAAACTAGGCTCTTTTGAAGAATTAAAACCTATGCGCCAGGGTATTTGTGACCACGGCATTTCAGCAGAGATATTATAGTATTTAATTTTAAGAATGTTGGAAATCCATAACAGATCTTTCTTCTTATTTCTTTTACCGACATTCTAAAAACGCAGAAAGAGAGCGCATTAATGAATTTCCCTTCAAAGCTGATTGAAAATGCTGTAATAGAAATTTCCAAACTACCGGGGATCGGAAAAAAAACCGCTCTCAGGCTGGTGCTGCATTTGCTGAAAGAAGACAAGGAAACTACTCAGCTCCTGACATCTGCACTCACCAATCTGAGGACGGGCATCGTCTATTGCAAAGATTGCCATAACATTTCAGATCAGCCTATTTGCTCCATTTGTAGCAGCCACGTCCGGGACAAAAGCATGGTATGTGTAGTAGAAGACATCCGGGATGTAATTGCCATCGAAAATACGCATCAATACAACGGCTTATACCATGTACTGGGAGGGGTGATTTCTCCCATCGAAAGAATCGGCCCATCCGATCTTAACATCGACTCCCTGCTGCAAAGGGTTCCTCAATCTGGTATTAAGGAAGTTATTCTCGCTCTGAGCCCCACTATGGAGGGGGATACTACCTCATTTTACATCTCCAAAAGGCTTAAAGAGTCTGATGTAAAAGTGACCACCATTGCAAGAGGTATACCTGTTGGAGGAGAACTGGAATATGCTGACGAAATCACCCTCGGCAGAAGTATCATCACCCGAACTATTTTAGACTCCTGACATGCAGAAAAAACTGAGTATCATCATAGTAAACTATAATGTTTGCCACTTTCTGGAGCAAACCCTGATTTCTGTGATGAAAGCCTGTAAGGATCTTGACGTAGAGGTAATGGTTGTCGACAATAATTCGGTAGATGGGTCGGTAGAAATGGTGCGCACCAAATTCCCGGAAGTAATTCTTATTGAGAACAAAAACAATCTTGGCTTTTCTAAAGCCAATAACCAGGCAATACGAATTTCCAAAGGAGAGTATATCCTGCTTCTTAACCCGGATACCATTGTAGAAGAAGAAACCTTCAAAAAATGCTGCCGCTTTATGGATGAACATCCGGATGCTGGGGGGCTGGGGGTAAAAATGGTAGATGGGAAAGGTGATTTTTTACCGGAATCCAAAAGAGGGCTTCCTTCTCCCTGGGTTGCATTTTACAAAATATTCGGACTGGCCGCTTTATTTCCCAAATCCAGAAAATTCGGCCGTTATCATTTAGGTTTTCTTGACAAGGACCAAACTCATAAAGTAGAGATCCTTTCAGGAGCTTTTATGTTTTTGAGAAGAAAAGCATTAGACAAAGTGGGGCTGCTGGACGAAGACTTTTTCATGTATGGAGAAGATATTGACCTGTCCTACCGAATATTAAAAGGAGGATACAACAATTATTACTTCCCCGAAACACGAATCATTCACTACAAAGGAGAAAGCACTAAAAAAACGAGCATTAATTATGTCTTTATTTTTTATAAAGCCATGATCATTTTTGCTCAAAAGCATTTTTCCTCAAAAAATGCCGGCATCTTCTCCTTCCTGATAAATATAGCCATTTATATCCGGGCAGCCATGGCTATTGCCAATCGGTTCATCAAAGCCCTATTCTTTCCGGTCGCTGATATACTGGCCATTTATACCGGAATGTATTTTCTGAAAACATACTGGGAAAACAGCTACAAATGGGCACCCGGAGAATATCCTCCGGAATTCATGGGCATAGCTGTTCCTGCTTATATTATCATTTGGATATTCTCAGTCTGGTTCTACCGGGGCTATGAAAAAAGTGCTAAAATTTCACGAATTGGCCTGGGGATATTTATTGGTACGGTTATTATTTCCGCCCTTTCCAACTTTATTGACCCTTACCGTTTTTCCAAAGCACTGATCCTCTTAGGAGGTGTTTGGGCTTTCACCGCAATGACCCTAATCCGTGTTATTGCCCATTTTATCCGATTCAAAAACTTCAAAATAGGGTCTGACAAGAAGAAGAAGATTATCGTGGTAGGTAATGATGAAGAAAGTAACCGGGTAATCGAACTCATGAATGAAATGGATTATAATTTCCACATTCTGGGGTATTTAACTCTTGATGGAAAAGGAGCGGGAAAGCATTATTATCTGGGTACTATTGACAAAATCAAAGAAGTCGTTGGATTGTTCAAGGTAGATGAAATTATCTTCTGCTCAAAAGATATTCCTGCAGACCAGATTATTGGCTGGATGACCAGAATTAACAACAAACTGGTGGAGTATAAAATAGTGCCTGATGAAAGAAATTATATTATCGGTAGTAACTCTAAAAATGCCAAAGGAGAGTTTTATACCGTAAATATCGATTTAAGTATTATCAGCAAAGACAACATCCGAAACAAAAGAATCCTCGACATTATCACTTCCGTGTTTTTCTTGTTTTTGTTCCCTGTGTTGATGTGGTTCGTGGCTAGCCCCAAAAGATTTTTTTCTAACATAATCAATGTGATAAAGGGTAAATATTCGTGGGTAGGATTTTCTAAAAACATAGAAACTAATTTACCTGAGATAAAAGAAGGGATTATTACACCGGTCACCTACATTCAAAAATCAAATCCCGATATTAAAACCATTTCCAAGTTAAACACTAATTATGCCAGAGGATATGACCTTTACACTGATTTATGGCTAATAATCAGATCATTCCGAAACCTGGGCATCTAACCTCTTCGCTCCTGCTCTTACATCACCCAAGCATATTTTCAGGTTCCAAAAGAATAAGGACAATAATTCCTAAAAGGATTAATCAACAAAGGAAGGACTAAAAAATAAGGCTTTCAGGAACCCCTGGTAATCTTCTAAGAATTACCGATTCCCAAAAGCCTTAGCAATAAGCGTTTTTAAGACTAAAAGTATTTTTAATACGGAGTACTCCATTCGTAACAGTTTACAATTTTTTTCTTTTTATAATCCTGGATTAAGATATCAGGACTAAACTTCAGAAGATCGAATACAGAATCTTCTTTAGAAAAAAAGTGTAACTGATAGTTATACTCTTTTAAATCCTCCGCAATCTTTCGTTGCGTTTGTTTATCGTCCTCCAGTACAAATACTTTTAATGCCTTATTACTTTTCATCTGACAGCCATTTTGATAGATTATACAATTGATTACATTTTCTTGTCGTAAGGGTTTATTGAAAAGAGAGATGTAATATATACTTGTTTATTAAACGCTTATTTAAAAAAATTGTTTTCGATCCTCACAAAGATAGATATTTTTTTCCTGGTAACCAGATATTTTCCCTAAAGAGTTACCAATAACAATATGTGCAAAAAACTCCATTATGTTTTAGTTTCTCACAATCCAAATGCCTAATTTTGTACCCGGAAAAAATAAAAGTAATGAACACAGTCACTGAACAAAATCTTCTTTCTGAAAGACTAAGATCATTATCAGAATCAGAAACTTTGGCTATGACCAAAAAAGCCAGAGAATTAGCCTCACAAGGTCATAATGTTATCAGCCTGAGCGTTGGAGAGCCTGACTTTCAAACACCTCAGCATATAAAGGACGCTGCTAAAAAGGCTATCGATGATGGTTTCACTTTTTACACTCCGGTACCAGGTTATCTTGACCTGAGACAGGCCATTGCTCAAAAACTAAAAAGAGACAATAACCTGGACTTTGGCCCTGAAAATATTGTAGTTTCTACCGGTGCTAAGCAATCCATCGCTAATGTACTTCTTTGCCTGGTAGATAAAGGGGACGAAGTGATCATATTTGCTCCTTACTGGGTAAGCTATATCGAAATGGTAAAGTTAGCAGAAGGTACCCCTGTAATCGTTACAGGAACTATTGAAAACGATTTCAAAGTTACTGCTGCTCAACTGGAAGCTGCCATTACTCCAAAAACTAAAGCTATTTTATTCTCTACTCCTTGTAACCCTACAGGTGCTGTTTTCAATGAGAAAGAATTAAGAGCTATTGCCGACGTTGTGGCAAAACATGAAAAAATTCATGTAATAGCCGACGAAATCTACGAATACATCAACTTCGAAGACAATCACTTCTCTATTGGAAGCGTTCCTGCCATCAAAGACAGAGTAATTACGGTAAACGGTTTCTCCAAAGGGTATGCCATGACAGGATGGAGAGTAGGTTATATCGGAGCTCCAAAATGGATTGCTGCTGCCTGCGATAAAGTACAGGGACAGGTAACTTCCGGTACTTGCTCTATAGCTCAGAAAGCAGCTCTGGCTGCTATCACCGGCGACCTTGGATTTGCCAAAGAAATGACTGCCGCTTATTTGAGAAGAAGAAATCTGGTATTAGGCCTGTTAAGAGAAATTCCAGGATTAAAAGTAAATGTACCACAAGGAGCATTCTATGCGTTTCCTGATGTGAGTGCCTATCTTGGAAAAACTTTCAACGGTACTAAAATAGAGACAGCTTCCGACCTGGCTATGTTCATTCTAAACGAAGGGCACGTATCTACTGTAGGAGGAGATGCTTTCGGCGCTCCAAATTGTCTAAGAATTTCTTTTGCTGCTTCAGATGAAAACCTGAAAGAAGCAATTGGAAGAATCAAAACATGTCTGGCGAAACTAAAATAACATCATTAAATACACTCACAGATGTGGCTAATGCCTTTAATTCGTTGAAGGTATTAATCATCGGTGATGTAATGATAGATTCATACCTCTGGGGAAAAGTAGAACGCATTTCCCCGGAGGCTCCTGTTCCGATTGTCAACGTACAAAAAAGGGACTTCAGATTAGGGGGTGCTGCCAATGTTGCATTGAATGTACAATCTCTGGGCGCCACTCCCCTTCTTTGTTCTGTGATAGGCAATGACCTTGACGGGAATAATTTTTTGTCCCTTCTTGCCAATAACAATCTTTCCCCGGAAGGCATCATAAGAAGTGAAAACCGTATTACCACTATCAAGCACAGAGTGATAAGCGGCTCACATCATATGCTTCGTGTCGATCAGGAAATCGATCATGAGATCAATGCGGAAGAACAACAACTATTAATTAAAAAAGCACATTCGCTGATACCTCAATGTGATGTTGTAATCTTTGAAGACTACGACAAAGGTGTATTGAATGAAGCCGTAATTTCTGAAATTATTGATTTTGCCCGCAAAGCCGGTGTACCAACCGTGGTAGACCCCAAGAAAAGGAACTTTCTTCATTATAAAAAAGCATCACTTTTTAAGCCTAATAAAAAAGAATTACGTGAAGGTTTAAAAATAGAATCCAGCCTGAATGAAATCAGTGAACTGGAGTCTTGTATAAAAGTCCTTCAATCTCACCTTGCTACGGATTGTGTACTTATTACACTCTCTGAAAAAGGTATCTATATAACCAATGAAAAAGAAAAGTATCACATACCTGCTCATGTACGCGAAATCAGCGATGTTTCAGGAGCCGGCGATACAGTAATCAGTATAGCTGCTTTATGTTATGCGTTACAACTTCCTGCAAAATTCGTTGCCGGACTTTCTAACCTCGGCGGTGGATTGGTGTGTGAGTATGTAGGCGTTGTACCGGTGAATAAGAAACAACTTTTTAGTGAAGCTGAGAAGTTAGCTATATTACCTGCATAAAAATCCTTATTTGTTTAATTTGTCTGCTACTGACGAATTATGAAAACTATATTCCTGTTAATTTCATTAAGTTGGTCGTTGTTTCTGCGCAATACAACAGACCCAGTTACTTTAAAAGCAGAAGGAAAATCATTAGATGATTTAATCCCCAAAGGATGGGTACTGCTGGATAGTGCTTATGGAGATTTAAATAAAGATGGAATCAAAGATTTAGCTTTTGTTATCCAGGATACTAACCCATCTAACCTGGAGTTTAATGACAACACTTTCGGAAATGACACAATAAATTTAAATCCCCGTATATTGGGCATCTATTTTGGAAATTCAACCGGAGCCTTCAAAAAGCAATTACAATCCAATGATTTTATAATTCTTCGTGACTCACCCACTATGGATGAACCTTTTGATGGGTTAACTATTAGCGATAAAGGCATTTTACAAATTAACTTTCACTTTTGGTACAGCGCAGGAAGTTGGTACGCATCTGACCATTCATACAAGTTCAGATTCCAAAACTCCAAATTTGCCTTAATAGGTTATGATTCCCATTCAGCACATAGAGCTACAGGTGAAACAACAGACTACAGCATTAATTTCCTGACTCGAAAGATGAGTATAACCAAAGGTAATTTTTCAGAGGATAAACCGGAATCCGTAGAGTGGAAATCCTTCAACTTAACTAACCTTAAAACACTGGATAGTTATGGTAAACCTTTTGAGTGGGAATTTGAAGGTATCGTTTTATAGCAGCAGCAATATTAAATTATATTATTATAAAAAAATGAATCATCATGGAATTGAGGAATATCTTAATATATGTTACTCTTCTTACTTTCTTTGTAACAGCCTGTGATGAAGTAAAACAAAAAACAAAAGAAACCATTAACAAAAGCGGAGAAACAATAGGCCAAACAGCAACAGAATTTTTTGAAGGTATTTCGGAAGGGGTGGATAAAACACTTCAATGTGAAATTACATTATCAGAAGAACTTAAAAGCAAAGGATTAAAAACCGGAAAATTCTCTATACAAAATGACACTTCAGGTGGAACTAATAATCTTCTGGTCTTATATATCATTTTTGAAAAAGATTTTAAGGGAACTATATCCGCAAAAGCATTTGACAAAAATGGCCTCGAAATAGGCAGGTCAAAAATAGAAGTGGAAAATAAAGCAGGAGAAGCTTCCTATTATGATTTTTTATTTGATAAAAGAACTTATATAGAATCTAAAAGCAAAATCAGTATTGAATAAGTTAGGCTTCAATTTTAAATAATGGCTATCCCCTTATATAGCCCTCGTTTGCAACCATAGCCGTCAGGTTAAGAGTGTAACAAATTGAATTTCAGCAATAAATATCTTTAACTAAAGAGCGATACCCTTTTGCAAGGGA
>DATCKK010000553.1:0-3023 GCA_036562325.1 Cytophagaceae bacterium
ACCCACTGGTCCAAAAGGAAATATTGGATTTGAAGGATATATCCAGGCCGGAAATTTGGTTACCCAGCCAGGGACATTGTTTTCGAAACCAGGTTGCTAACCTTTGTAATTTGATTAATATCGAGGAGAGGTCACTACCATTCCAGTTTGAGTCGGGATCTCTTGAAACTATAAAAAAGCTGGTAGAAACTGAAGGCGGATTTACCCTTCTGCCCGAATTGGCGACCAGAGACATGGAAGCATCCAAAAGGAATCAGGTTAAAGAGTTCAGTGATCCTGCCCCTATCAGAGAGGTGAGTTTGGTTTACGCCCGAAACTTCGCTAAAAAAAGAGTTATTGAAGTTATGAAAAAAGAAATTGCAGAGGCATTACCAGAACAGATGGTCAGAGGGAAAAAAGGAAAAATTGTTCGCTGGAAATAGATAATTCAAGGGTTAAATGGTTATAGAATTTATAATCATTTAGAATATGAAAGTAAGATCATTTCTGGCAGGGACGTCGGTGTTTATAATTCTTTCCCTTTTGTTTATGGGTTTTTCCCAAATTGATAAACCTGAGTACCCTAATGATATTGTAAGAGGGCCCTATCTGCAAATGGTAGGCCCAAACTCAGCAACCATCGTTTGGGTGACAGGCTCACCCGCTAAAAGCAAAGTGCTATATGGAAGGAATGATTCTATCATAAGTGAAGTTGCCGATAAAGGTAGGCGGAAGAAGCATGAGGTTGTTATTTCCGGGCTTGAGCCGGATACTAAATATTATTATAGCATTATAGCTCCCGATGGACAGAAAATAGGGGGAGAAGCCTTTTATTTTCATACGGCGCCTTTGCCTGCTACCCCCAAACCTGTTAACATCTGGGTGATAGGAGATGCAGGGTCCGGATATCCTGGACAGAATAAAATGCGAGACGGTTATTTGAAATATGCAGCAGGGATAAAGACCGACTTGTGGTTATGGTTGGGAGACAATGCGTATGAAGTAGGGAAAGAAGAAGAATTTCAAAAAAATGTATTTACGGGCCACTTTGAAGACTTAATGCGAAATATACCGGTTTATCCAACCCTGGGCAATCATGATATGCATAATTTTGGGTATCAAACGATCCTTACAAGGTACTTTCCTTTTGCTTATTATGACATATTTGCTTTGCCCAAAAAGGGAGAACTCGGCGGTGTTCCATCAGGGACCGAAAAGTATTACTCATTTGACTATGCCAATATTCACTTTATCTCTTTGGACTCCTATAGTTCATGCAACAAGCCGGGAGGAGAGATGAATGAGTGGTTGGAAAAAGACCTTGCCAGCACTCAACAAAAATGGGTGATATGTTATTTTCACCACCCTCCTTATTGTAAGGGTACCCATGATTCGGATTTGGACAAAGAGTCTATAGATGTTCGTGAAAACCTGGTTCCGTTATTTGAAAAATATCGGGTAGACCTGGTGCTTTCCGGCCACAGCCACGCGTATGAAAGAACATTTCCATTGCGGGGCCATTATTCCTTTTCATCTACCTTGGCTGACTCTATGATTTATAGGTCGGACGGTTCTAATATTTATCATAAAAAGGAAAAAGGGTGGATAATATATGCTGTAGTTGGGGCGTCCGGAAAACCAGGGGGAAAAACCTCCGGTTGGCCCCACAAAGCGATGGCTTTTTATCATTGTGAAGATAATGGTTCAATGTGCATAAATGTTAAAGGAGATTCCCTCAAAGCAGAATATATCAATACTCAGGGAAATGTGCTGGATAAGTTTATTATTGTTAAGGAGACCTCTTCGTTGTAGTTTGCTTAATAATGATTTGATTAACAGGAAGAAAGTAAAAATAAAAAAGCAATAGAGACTATCTATTGCTTTTTGTTCTTAATCAGGGGTAAGATGACTTTTTTCAATCTTTTTACTCTAAAACAAACGTGATTAAAAAAAGCCCACTCTTACGGATTAAGCATTTGCTCCGGAACTACTTCCGGTTAAGTGTAATAATAGCACTCCGGCTATTATTAGGATGATGGCAATTATCCTGGAAGGAGTCATCACGTCATTAAAAAAGAGAACACCTGCTGCAGTAAGAAGTGCTGTTCCGAGTCCGGACCAGATAGCATAAGCAATGCCGAGTTCTATCTTTTTTACTGACAAAGTGAAGAAGTAGTAGCTTAGCAGGTAAAACCCGATAATTAATACGAAAGGTACTACTTTGGCGAAACCCTCTGAAAATCTAATCAAAAGGGTACCTATAACCTCCGTCAGGATAGCTAAAGATAAATATAACCAGTTCATAAAACTATGAATTTAGTGTCTAGAAGATACTGAAAGAGAAATCTTTCGATTATAGTAATGGTGGTGATTATCTCCCCGGGGCTCCGGGGTCAAAAATGAGCGACTTTAGATATCGCAGAATGATTTGTATAGTGGAATGAACTGCATACACTGGTATAACGAAAAATAAGCCTCATTTGTTTGATTATTCTGCCCTTTTTCCGCCAAATGCCTGTCTACTAATGAGATAAAGTAAGACCTAAATGAAGCCACCTGATGGAATGAAATAAAAAAGGCCCCCGCCAGAGAGCCTCTTTTTTAGAAATCTTACCAAAAAATTCAGAAGTAATAAATAAAAAATATCAAAAAGTAACCAGCTAAAAAAATAACCTTAAAAGTACTTTTCTATGCCTGGCACATCCGTAGTTGCCTACTTCTGTGACTAAATATTTTTTAAATCCCTTGAGGAATATGAAAAAATGGCAGAATATCTCTCGACAATCATTAAAAAAATTCAAGGGATTCAATAAATGTCTTAACAAACAGCCGATCGAATAACCCCTCTTATTGGGGTGTTTCAAATTGAAACAAAGATAGAAACAAGGTAGAATATGTGCAACAATATTTTTAAAAATGTTTATTTTTTGACACAATTTCCTCTAGATTTGTGTTTCAATATGAAACAAATTTGTTTTGCAGCCTGCAGATAGTTATTTTTAAGTATAATGGAAAAAGCGAGTCATCACAATTTTGGTAAGATC
>DATCKK010000554.1:0-3396 GCA_036562325.1 Cytophagaceae bacterium
GCCATATATATTGCTGTACAATCTAACCAGGGAAACCGGGTGAGTTTAAAGGATATTGCTAAAGAAATTGATTCTCCTGAAGCTTTTACAGCTAAAATTCTCCAGCAGCTTGCCAGAAACAACATTATCGACTCTGTAAAAGGCCCGACAGGAGGTTTTGAAATAGAGCCGAAAAAACTAGAGAAAATCAAATTAAGTCAAATTGTATCGGCGATAGATGGCGACAGTATATATAAAAACTGCGGTGTAGGATTAAAAGAATGCTCTGAGAAAAAGCCTTGCCCCGTGCACGATAAGTTTAAGAAAATACGAAATGAGCTTCGAAAAATGCTGGAAAGCACTAATCTACAGGAGTTATCCATGGGCTTAAAAGAAGGGTTAACTTATTTAAAAAGATAAAATTATTTATAAAAATAAAGGATATTAAGGTCTTAAATTCCGAATAATGAAAAAGTCAATAAGTAGTATAAGCTTCATAATGTTCCCTGCCATTGTATTCGCAGAGAACGTTTCCGTCATTAACTCTGAAGGATGGATATCAAGCCCGGGTATAATAGGGACTTTAGTATTAATCGCTATAGTATTGGCCATAGCTATATTGATCCTCACTATACAGGTCTCATCCTACATTCAGAACCAAAAGTTAAAAAAACTGAATATTCAAAAAATGACATTCAGCCAGGAATTAATGGAGTTGGAGCAGGAAGAAATTGATGAAATACTAAAGCATAGAAAAGCAGCACTGGAATACAAACTAACAGGCACAGAGCTGGGAAGTGCTAATAAAGCTTCGGACAACAAAGGTTTAATAAAACAAGTAACCCACGAACCGGAAAACGCACTGGCAGACGAAAAAAAAAAGTCTCCCATAACTTTTGAAACTCCGGACAATCTAAAAAAAATAATTATCTATTATCTGGGAGCCGCTATATTCTGGCTTGTACTGGGCACATTAATAGGACAATATGTAGGTATGAAATTCGTATGGCCTGAAATCGACAACATCTCATGGCTTTCATTCGGAAGGCTCAGGCCTGTACATACGAATACAGTCTTCTGGGGATGGTCATCGCTGGCCATGATAGGTCTTGCCTATTTTGTTATAACTAGAACATCTAACACAATAATTTATAATTATAGATTAGCCTGGCTGGCATGGATCAGTATTAACCTGTCGGTACTCATTGGAAATCTGTGTTTAATGTCGGGCATCAATAACGGTGGTGGAGAATATCGCGAGTATATATGGCCGGTCGCTTTACTATTTGGAACAGGATTAATAATAACTTTCTATAACTTTTATAAAACCGTTGCCAACCGAAAAGTAGCTGAAATATACATATCAAACTGGTTCATACTCGCAGCACTTGTATGGACCATCGTACTTGCTACTATTGGATATTTACCCAACTTTCAAAATGGCCTGGGAGAAACGGTCATCCAAGGGTATTACATGCATCAGGGTGTCGGCATGTGGTTCATGACTTTTACATTAGGGCTTACCTATTATTATCTTCCTTCTGCTTTAAACAAACCTATCTATTCTTACTCATTGGGAGTACTGGCATTTTGGACACAAATGTTCTTTTACACACTCATCGGAACTCATCACTTTGTATTCAGTCCTCTTCCCTGGTGGCTACAAACAGTAGCTATAGTATTCAGTGCAGGTATGTTTATACCGGTACTGGCAGGAAGCACCAACTTCTTAATGACCATGAAAGGAAGCTGGAGCCTTATATCTAAAAGCTATGTATTACCATTCTTCCTTGTGGGTGTTGTCTTTTACTTTGTCGGTTCCACACAAGGAAGTTTCCAGGCTTTCCGGTTTACTAACTATATATGGCACTTTACCGATTTTAATGTAGCACATTCACACATGACCATGTATGGCATTATTACCTTTCTTCTGTGGGCGTCTACTTATTCCATACTACCGAAAATAACCGGAAAAGAACCTTCACAACTATTGGTTGGTGTACATTTCTGGTTGGCATTTATAGGATTATTTGCTTACATGATATCCATGATGGCAGGTGGTACATTAAGAGGATTAAGCTGGATAGAAGGAAATGCCTTCATCGAATCCGTTCTGCTTATGAAGGAGTTTTGGATATGGCGTGCTATCGGAGGATCATTAATGTTTATTTCTCACCTGGTATTTGCTTATAACTTTTATACAATGGTTAAAAAGAAAGCTTATATCAAATATCCGCTTACTGGTTCTTTCCGATTAGACGAATTAAAAACTAACCAATACCAACATGCTTAATTTTAACAAAGACCATAAAAAATTCATACTAACCATTTCGGTTGTATTTATATTCTTAAGCATTGTAATTGCTGTTGTACCCGCTTATCAGATGCAGGAAAAGGTCGGGCCACTACCACTACAGCCTCCTTTGCAGGAAAATGAAGTGAGAGGCCTTCAGGTATATGTAGCTGAAAACTGTATGGCATGTCATACACAGCAGGTCAGAAATATTGAAATGGATAAATTATGGGGAGAACGCCCTTCTATACCTTCCGATTATTACTACAGCAAGCAACGAATGGATGTCTTCCGTCAGTCTCCCTCGCTTCTGGGCAGTGAAAGAACCGGCCCTGACTTAACGAATATAGGGAAACGTCAACCAGGCAGTGAATGGCATTTGTTACATTTATATAATCCAAGAATTGTTGTAAAAGAATCCATCATGCCTGGCTACCCCTGGTTGTTTAAAGAAAAGGCAGAAGAAAGCCTAAATGAAAACGATGTGGTTGTCCCGGTTCCTACCCAATATCTGCAAAACAGAAATAATAAAATTGTTGCTACACAAAAAGCATTGGATCTTGTCGCTTATTTACAGTCCTTAAAACAAATGCCTTTACCCAAACCAACGACTGTTCCATTTATTCCTTCCGAGAATTCAAAAGTTGGCGATAAAACTTCAAATGCTGCAGCCCTTCCGGATGGAGCTACTCTATATGCCCAAACCTGCGCAGCCTGTCACCAGTCAAATGGAAGTGGTTTACCAGGAGCCTTCCCTGCTCTGGCCGGAAGCAAAATTGTCAATGATGATAATTATGAACTGCTGATCAAAATTATATTACAAGGATATGATGCAAGAGCTGAATATGGTAAAATGCCGGCATTTGCAGAACAGCTAAGCGATGAACAAATAGCCGCCATTGCTAACCACGAACGAAATAGCTGGGGTAATAAAGCAAGCAGCATCACTGCTGAAGATGTTAAACGAATTCGCGAATATGTGAATACCCTTAATCAATAAGTTATGAAAAAAATAATTATCACAACCTTCTTATTGGCATTCATTGCGCTAAATCAAATAGTTGCATGCAATGTATGTCAGGAAAGCCAGCCAAAGATACTTAAAAACATTACTCACGGTACAG
>DATCKK010000561.1:0-4320 GCA_036562325.1 Cytophagaceae bacterium
GGTATAACGTTAGCCTTTAAAAGAATTATACGTTGCCATCCCTGGGGTGGTAGCGGATACGATCCGGTCCCGTGAGGAGTGGTAAGCGTTTAAGTCAGTTGATTAATGAGTGTAGAAACTACACTTAAAACTTTTATATTCAGTTTATTCTCTAAATAATAAAAGCCCTAAAACAAAACTAAAAACAATCTACTCTGCCAGGGTAAATTGTTTTTAGTTTAATTGGAAATACATTTGTTTATTCGTTTTAGACTTACAACTGGTAATTTGACTTACCTGCAACTCATTAAACTATTTCATCGCGCTTTTTAAAGCTTCTTAGCAAAATGAAGATACCTGCGATTATCAATGGAATACTTAGCAGTTGGCCCATGTTAATTCCGTATGTTTGAACCATTTCAATTTCAAAATCTACTTGTGGCTCTTTAAAGTATTCATACAGGAATCTTAAACCGAAAATCAGTATTACAAATAAGCCGAATAGCCTGCCTTCCGGAGTTTTACCTTTTTTCAGGTTGTATATGTATAGTAACAGGAAAAAAATCAGCAGGGAGGAGATAGCTTCATATAATTGTGATGCATGGCGCGGAATTCCCCAAACGTCAACCGAAATTACAGGATATCCTTCTTCATTATACGAAGTGTTGAAGTTTAATTTGCCCTGATTAACCATAAAATGTTCCGATATCTCCGAGCCTGGCTTGGTTAACGGGGCTTTTATATAAATTTGAACAAAAGAGTTAATATCTTCAGGCTTAACGTTTTTTTCAGCAAGTAATATGTTAAGATTTAATCCTGTGAGCGTTAATCCATTTTCGGTAATACTATCTACATTTCTTTTAGTAAACCATACTTCCTGAATAGCTTTCTCGTAATTAGGGTTTGTTTCCAGGAAATTGTCGAGGCTATGAGCAAATATAAATGAAGTAGGAAGTGAACTTGGGGTTCCGATAATTTCCGAGTTCATTAAATTTCCTGTTCTGATAAGTGCTCCGGCAAGTGCAATTACAATTACCAGTCGGTCCAGTACGTAAAGATAGCTTTGGTCTACCTGTTTTTTAGAATAAAGATATATTCCAAGAAGAATACCGACGGTAGCTCCGTGACTGGCTAATCCACCTTCCCAGATGTATAAGATTTCAATGAAGTGGTCCCAGGTAAGATAGTAATCTGGTTGATAAAACAGACAATGTCCTAAACGTGCTCCAACTATGGTGGCTATAAGCATGTAGATGGTTAATGTTTCTACATGTTTTTCTGTTTTGCCTTCCTGTTTATATATTCTTATCAGTATTTGTTGCCCAACTAAAAATCCGGTAGCAAACAATAACCCGTACCATCTGACTGTAAGAGGCCCAATTGAAAAAATTTCAGGGGAAACATTCCACAAGATGTAATTCAGCAATGACATAAAGTTTAATTTGGACAAATATAGATAAAGGAATTAAAAAAAATAAAGAATCCCTTTGTAAATGGCAGAAGTTAATTCAGTTAGAGGAAAATATATAATAGGATTATTCCAATATTGTTCGGGAGTGAAAAATATGGTTTTTAAAAAATTGCATTAGAAAAATTGTAGAATAACAGGAAAGTCTGGTGATATGGCAATTATCTGTTAAAACTGGAAAACACCAATAATTGACAATTCGTATAAATACGATGTAAAACCCAGAAAAACCATGCGAACTTATTCCTTTTTACCTCATATTCTTAAACTTCGGTTTATGCTAATGGTATTGTTGGTTAGCCTTTTTGCCACTTCCCTTATAATGTTGTTTTTTTTGCCCATGCAGGAAATTACTTCCTGTTTGATTAATTCCGAACAGGAAGTGAGAACAATTAAGGCATTTAACTGGAAAATTTTACCTCAATAATTAGAGGTCGTTCAGTTCTTCCTGAAAACCACCCGATAAAATAGGAAACCTGCACCAGGAGCGAGGGTCAACGTTGAAATCATCCAGGTGGAAAGAAGGAGCAATTCGCTCTCTCTTCCATTGGTTTCTTGACCACATCCGGAAAAATTTTTTTACATGCTCTTTGAGTAGTTCTTCCGGTTCTAAATCCTGCACTTTTAAAATCTCAAATGCTTCTTTAGGGCTTTTTCTGTCTCTTATGGCAACTTTTTCAATTTCTGCCAGGATAAAATATGGCATCAGGTCTTTTTCGTCCGTTTGTGTCCGTTCCTGTGGGCGAAGTTCGGCGGTGGGGATAAGACTGTTTACATATTTCAGGCCTGGTTGATCGAGGTGTTTTTCAGCCCAAAGCAACCATTGTTGAATAAAATATTTATCGACTCCGGCTATTGGCGCCAAACTACCAGAAGTATCGCCATCCATGGTGGCATAGCCGATATCTCCTTCACTACGGTTGGAGGTGGTTAGCAAAAGCGCATTATGGATATTGGCAAACATCCAGATGATCGGAGCTCTGGACCTTGCCTGAATGTTCTGCAAAGTAATGTCGTCCTTTTCCCAGGTCAAAGGCCTGCCCAGTGCTTTTTCTACTTTTGAAGTATACGAATTGACTTCTTCATCAATTTCCCAATGGTGGAATGTAGCCCCTAACGACTCTGCAAGCTCCTTGGCAGAAAGGAACGTTGCCTGGCTTGAGTTTTTAGTGCCCTGATAGGCGCATATTAATATCCTTGAGGTAACTTTTTTAATTTGTTCTTCTTCAGAAAGCCCATTGAAGTCAGCCGAAGTGAAAAGGTCTGCAATGCCTCCTTTGTTCAAAAATTCTTTTACCCCCAATTCTTTTATTCCCCGCTTTACCATTTCGCCCACGAGTACTGCACAAGCTGATGAATCTGCACCACCACTAAGAGATAAAACAAATCCTTTGCTGCGGCTTTTTCTCATGTAGTCGAATAGCCCCAGGGTGACGGCCTCCCAAAATTCATATTCTTTTTCCCGGTCATCGTGCATTAATTTATCTAAGCCGGTTTCTCCGGTAGAAAAATCAAGCTCTGCAGAAACCAGGTTTACATTTTTGAACGATAGCCGGTCATTTCTTTGAATTAGTTTTCCTTTATGTGCGATAAGAACTTCTCCATCGTAAATGGCTCTGCCGGATTCATTACCTAAAATATCGGCATAGATATAGGCACAATGAAATGTTTTGGAGCCATCAATAACCAGTTTATATCTTATTTCCGACTTTCCGAATGAAAAGTGGCTGGCACTTGGGTTGAGAATCAAGTTGACATTTTTTTGACAATGTCTGATACCTGGCCGGTTTGGCCTCCAGGCATCTTCACATATTTCAAATCCTATTCGTATAGCCCCAATGTCATATATAACATCTCCGAACAAATATTCTTGCCCGTTAATGGTAATGATGTCGGTTTCGTTTGCTATCCAGGGAGTAAACCAGCGGTGCTCATAATGTATCCCGTCATTGGCAAGAAATTGTTTGGCCGTAAACCCAAGTATTTGTTTGTCGCTTATTAAGCATGCACAGTTATACAAAATGCCTTTATGCCTGACGGGTAAACCAAGAGAAACGGTTATGTTTTCGCAATATTCTTTTAACTCCAAAAGCTTTTGCATAGCTTTTTCAGCTACCCATGGACTTAAAAATAAATCCTCGCAACCATATCCGGTAATGCACAACTCCGGAAGGCAAAGTATTTTAACCTTCTCAGCTTGCGCCTGACGAATGGCTTCAATGATGTTTTTGCTATTGTTCTCCCAGTCAATAGGGGTTTGGTTTAATGCAGCTCCGGCAATTTTTACTAATCCCATGAAATGAATTATTTACTGCAAATAAAAATAAGATTGCTTAGTTTACGAAACATATTTTTGATTGAAGGTAAAATAGTTGTTGAATAATGTTTTTATGGAATGGGTATAAGCAAATTTAAATGAACAGGTTTTGAGAAAGTTGATTTGAAATAATTGCCGGATAAATAGACTTAGGGGGATAAACAATAAGAAAAAATCAGGATTTCAGATGAAGCAATTCACACGCTTTTTCAGCAGCAGACTGCTCCGCTTTCTTTTTACTAGAGCCGGTACCACTGCTGATGGCTTTATCATCTAACAATACTTCAGCGGTAAACTCTTTGTTGTGGGTGGTTCCCAGCTCTTTGATGATTAAAAATTTAATGCTTTTATTTTCTTTTTGTGCCCATTCTATGAGCATGCTTTTGAAGTTAGGATTGTTCTGGATTATTTCATCAATATCAAAGTGTGGATTGATGAGACGTTTCAGAATAAATTTCCTGCATTCTTTGAACCCTTTGTCGAGGTATATGGCACCTACCAATGCTTCCAGAGCATCGCCATAAAGGCTTTTATGAGTAGCATAACCACCACGTCC
>DATCKK010000567.1:0-3055 GCA_036562325.1 Cytophagaceae bacterium
CACTTTCCATTATTTTTCACAATGGCTGTTTTATTAAGAAATGAAGACCCTTCCTGATAAGACGGTTTAATAAACACTTTTCCTAAACGATTGGCATAGCCTGTTTTTCCTTTATGTACAACCTTGAAAAAACCGCCACTGTAATCGTCAATTAGGGAATACTCAGGTGCCAGCAACTGCTTACCCGACAGGGTAGATAACCCAAATAATCCATCCTTTTGCACTATCAGGACATCCGCTCCATATTTTACATTTACCGAATCATATTCCGGATTAGCAATAATTTTTCCTTCATCATTAAAAATCCCCCACTTACCATCGATCTTATAGGTAATAGTATGTGGAGCAAGCTTTTTAACATTAGTAATGGTAAGTGGTAAAAGATAATTGCAGTTAACGTGATTAATTACCCCGAAATTAACATCAACTTGTACCAAAGTAGCATTTTCAGACATGATTTGAGCTATCTTATATTGAGGCTTACAAATAAAGCTTCCTCTCTCTTCATTGAACAATCCCCACAGATTATCTTTTTTCACCCAGGAAAGCTCCGTATATGCAATGGGGTTAATCTCAGTAAACTGATGTGGCAACAGCTGATTACCTCTTGAATCCAGCAATCCCCACAGGCCATTTTTCTTTGCCCATATCTTACCAAAACGGTAATTAGTCAATGCTTCATAATTCGGTGGAAGAATAACATTACCATCACAATCAATCACTCCATAAGATAATCCTTTTTGGACTACTGCTTTGTTTTCAACAAAAGGAGAAACTTTGGTGTAAATAGGATTGATTCTCCATTCTCCAAATAAAGTTACATATCCATATTGTCTATTCTGCCCAAGTTTAGGAATAAGGTCTTCCGGACAATTAGAACCCTTTTGCCCCCAAGAGGAAAAACTAATACTTAGGCCAACGATAAAAAGAAGTGCTCTCAGCTTCATATACCTGTAATTAATTTTATTTACTACCATATTGAATTTAGTCAAGAGAAGTTTAGTCCTTCAAAAGTCACATCTGAATTATGCCAACTACACCCCATTCCGTTAACACCTGACTTCCCATACTTTACTATTTTGCTTTACTTGTCCAGGGGTTTTCTTTTATCCGGAACCTCCAGGGTTTGGAAGCATATTCAGCAGCATAGGCTACTCCTACCCTTGGGCTTTTTATAATCTTATTATCAGGGATCACCACACCTCTATCTTCTACCCATATCTGGTTCCCGGACAGGTCTATCTGATTATGTTCCATAGTTATTCCTAATGCTTTACTTAACGCTCCGGGCCCTGCTGTAAGATCATATCCTGATTTATTTTTGGCTCTTCGCTGCAACATTACCTCTATTCCTTCCACCGGCTCTATAGCCCTTATCAGAACTGCATGTGGTATATCCGCCTTATTGGTAATTATGTTAAAAAGGTAATGAATTCCATAACACATGTACACGTAAGAGATGCCTCCTTCTTTATAAAAAGGCTCGGTCCTGGGAGTCCTTCTATGGTTAAAAGCGTGAGAAGCTTTATCCTCCGGCGCTTTATACGCTTCAGTCTCCACAATCATTCCTCCGGTAATATACCCTTCAATGGAAGTGAAAAGAAACTTTCCCAATAACTCCTGACTTATCTTCAAAACATCTTCCCGTAAGTAAAAATCTTTACTTAGTTTACTCATTCTTTCCCTAATTAGTCAAAAAAGATATAAGCTATCCATATAGCAGCTATAACCCCTGCCATATCAGCAATTAATCCCCCTGCCACAGAATAACGGGTCTTCTTTATTCCTACAGATCCAAAATAAACAGCTAAGATAAAGAAGGTAGTATCAGCAGCACCCTGAAAAATACTGGATAACCTTCCCGCAAAGGAATCGGCACCTTTAGTATTCATTGTTTCGATCATCATAGCCCTGGCTCCTCCGCCTGATAAGGGCTTCATAAATGCCGTTGGCATAGCGTCCACCCATTTAGAATCAAATCCAATGGCCTCGACAGCCAACCTTAAGCCGGTCAATAAAAAATCCAGTGCCCCACAGGTCCTAAACAAGGCTATAGCTACTAAAAAGCCAACCAGATAAGGAATTAACTTCACCACAACTTCAAACCCATCTTTAGCCCCATCTATAAATGTAGAAAACACATCTATTTTTTTTACAAATCCCATTATGATGAAAGCTATAATCAGGGCAAACAAAATAAAGTTACTCACCAACGAAGAAACTGCCTGAAGCTTGGCTGGGGGCAATGAAGAAAAATAAGCTACTACGCCAGCAATCAAAAGCAATATACCTCCTACATAAGCCAGAAATACTTTATCAAGAAAATTGATCTTTTGTTTTATCCCAACATATATAAGCCCTGCCAAAGTACTAAAGGTGGTTGCAATAAGTAGAGGGATAAAAATATCGGAAGGATCCTGAGCTCCGGCCTGAGATCTATAATTCATAATAGTGATAGGAATAATAGTTAAGCCGGAAGTATTCAACACAAGAAACATGATTTGTGAATCGGAAGCTGTGTCTTTGTCCGTATTTAGCTCCTGCATTTCTTTCATCGCCTTCAGCCCCATAGGGGTAGCGGCATTATCCAGCCCCAACATATTTGCTGCAAAATTCATCATAATGAAACCAACAGCAGGATGGTCTTTAGGTATTTGGGGAAACACGCGGCTAAAGAACGGGCCAATAATTTTGGCCAATACATTTACAACGCCGGACTTCTCACCAATCTTCATGATCCCCATAAAAAAAGTAATCAGTCCAATCAGTGGAAGGCCTATATCCATTACAGAAACTTTCGCCATATCAAATGCGGCCTTCATCATTTCTGTAAATACGGTGGTACCTCCATATTCCGGATAGCCCAGGTAAAATAGTAAAAGTTTAGCGAGCCCGACGGCAAAGGCGATTACGAAAAAACCTATCCAGATATAATTTAATACCATAGTTTCTATTTACTTAGAAACGGTAAGATCGAAATTTTATGTTAATTGGCAAAATCTAAACAGGCATTATCGGGATGCTTCCCAGGATCGAAAAAGGGTTAGTTCTGTCC
>DATCKK010000570.1:0-5980 GCA_036562325.1 Cytophagaceae bacterium
GTATTAGATCCTGATATAGTAATAATTGGTGGAGGATTATCCAACATAGATGAGCTATACAGTACAGGAGTAGAAAAAGTAAAAAAATATATTTTTAATGAAACTCTGGAAACTCCTATTGTAAAAAACCAGTGCGGAGACTCTGCAGGTGTTTGGGGAGCAGCTCTTATAGGAATTTAAATATTATACAGGGTTTATTCGTTATAAGACCGGTAGAAGTATGAATAGTATATGAAAATTAGCCTTCTAAAATTATTAACCCTGCTTATAATCTCATGGGCAACTACCACTAACGGTTTTTCCCAGATTCTTTCCGCCTATATTGGTATAGACGGACTTACTTGCTCTCTTTGCTCTAATACAGTGGAAAAATCCATAGAGGAATTAGCTTTTGTTAAAGAGATAAAAATGAATCTTAACGAAACCACTGCGTATGTTTATTTTAAGGAAAATGCCAAGGTAGATTTGAATAAACTGGCGAAAAAAGTGAAAGATGCAGGTTATTCGTTAAGGTTTACCAAAATTACTTTAATATTAGAGAAAGACTCTGTACAAGAAGGAGAAATTGTCCAATCCGGAGATTTACAATTTTATTTCATTTCCTTATCACAACCCATCACCACTACTTCTTCTGAAATTACATTAATCGGTAGAGACTTCATAGCAAGAAAAGAATTCTCCCAATGGAAGTCACAGGTTAAAGAAGCTGAGCGTAAAATAAATAATGTTTCAAATATTTATTTTGTCACCAATTGAAAAAGTTACTTATCCTGTTATTTATAATCCCCCTTATTTTAAGCCTCAGGCTTAATGCCCAGGAGTTATTTCCGGCTACTGAACCAGCCAGTACCCTCCCCAAGGGATTACTGGGTGCCCGATTTATGTACGAAGGTTTTAAAGAAGTACCATCAGAAAGGAAAAAGCATTGGTCGGCAATTCGGCTAATGTATGGAGTTACAGGAAAACTAACGTTACAAATAACCGGAACTGCGTCCAACCATCACCCCAAAAAGTTTCCGGCCGACTTCCGAAATTATTTAGTAAACCATCACCAAAAAGTATTTATACCTGACCCATACATTCCTGATGGATTTAACATTTATGCCAAATACCGATGGTTGAGTATTGATGATAAACAAAAACATTTACGCTTTGCCTTTTATGGAGAATTTGCCAAAGCTTATACACCTCATAGTGAAGCAGAGCCTTTGCTAATGGGAGGAGACAATACAGGAGTAGGTGGTGGATTAATAATTACTCAATTATATAAAAGATTTGCAGTATCCTTCACCTATGGATTAGCCTTTCCATTCGAATACGTTGATAAGGAGCAAGATATTACTTTTAAGTCCGGAAATGCTATAAATTACAATCTATCTTTTGGCTATAGAATATATCCTGCTCAGTATAGCGGTTATGATAATTTAAATATTAACCTTTATGTTGAGTTCATCAATAAACAATATGAAAAAGCATATATGACTGCACAAGGAAAATATGTAGATTTTGATTTCATTCAATATGAGGATCAATATGTCTATAAAAGCTTACAGGAAAATAAATATTCAGAAATAAGGCCTTCACTTCAATTTATTTTCAACTCCAACACAAGAGTTGATGTGGGCGTTGCACATCCCTTCATAAACCAATCCTATCTACACTTTTATCCTATGTACTTTATAAATGTCCAGAAATACTTTTTTAGAAAAACTAAAAAATAACTCAGTTGTAAACCTCTTTTTTCTTCATCATTAACAAACTAACAAAAGAGTGTTCATTTATTTTTCTTTGTTGCTCTTCCACTACAATAAAACCAAAGTTTTCAAAAAATGGCCTTGCGGTAATACTTACATGAGAATAAAGGTTCTCTACATCCAGTTCCTCTGCTACTTCTTCTACTGCGTTTAATAAAGCTCTGCCAATTCCTTTTCTTTGATAATCCTTATGCACATACATAAAGTCAATATATCCAAGGTCGGTTATGGAAGTAAAGCCCACCAGTTCACCATCATGCTCCGCTACAAAAAAGTGTTCTTCATTTAATTTATAATTCCAAAAATTATTATCACTTCCTCTCGAAGCCCAGGTTGCAATTTTTTCTGAAGAATAATCTTTGGAATTAACTGACTTGACTGTTTCTACAAATAATTTTTGAATTTTTCTCAAATCGCCTCGGTCAGCTCTTCTAACAAAAATCTTCATATTTAACTTAGTTTATTTTAAATTTACAAAAAATAAATCGTTAAGTTTTCAATTAAAAAAATACTTTTTAAATCATGAAGTTTATACAAGAATTTAAACAGTTCGCTATCAAGGGAAATCTGATTGATATTGCGGTAGGTATTGTAGTAGGTGCTGCATTCGGGCAAATAACATCATCTTTTGTAGACAATGTACTAATGCCTCCAATCGGTTTATTAATTGGAGGAGTTGACTTTAGCGATCTGAAAATAATATTAAAGTCTGCGGAAGTAGCAGAAAACGGTACAGTAATAAAAGAAGCTGTAACAATGCAATATGGTTTGTTTATCCAACGAGTGATCGACTTTCTAATCATTGCATTTTCAGTATTCTTGTTAGTTAAAGTGGTTAATTCCTTAAACAGAAAAAAAGAGGAAGCTGCCGCTCCTGCACCTGCTAAACCTGACCACATGATAGTATTAGAGGAAATCAGAGACTTGCTAAAAAATAAATAACATACAATGAAATGAAAAAAGCGGGAAAATAATCCCGCTTTTTTCAATATATTCGGCCTGCCACTATCCCAACAATTCCAACTCTCCAGCATTTAACCCGCTCTGTCTGTTCCTATTCACCGGAACCTCCTATCGTCTCCGCTCCAACTTCCAAGCCTGAAGCTTTCCTTACCTCTCTCATTTATCTCCTTCCAGGCTTTTTCACTCTAACTACCTATACCTATTCAACTTCACTTTCCGGTTTCTCCTGTCCAATCTGCTGATTCCTTGACCGGCCGAATAATGATGAAGTATATCTTTTATTCTCCATCCCTTCAACCCTAACTTCATCCTATTTCCCCCACTCTATCCAACATCACCATCTCCCGAATTCATACTCATTCTACTTATCCCTTCCTCTCATGAATTCAAGTACATTCAATTACTCTTACTTTTACTACTTTCTATAATCAACCGTCTTTATGAAAACAACCAGCAATATTTTAAAATAGTTCTAAACCCGACAATACATTACATAGGATTTCGCCTCAATACAAACCCCAAAACTACCAAAAACACTGAAATACAAGCAATTGAAAACCGAAATTTTCAGCAAGAAACCTAATAAATATTACAACAAAAGTTCTCCCTTATTTGATACTGGTAACTTGATTTATCTTATTATGGGTTTGAGCCACTACATTCTGCTCTAATTCATCATCCCAATGAAAATACTTACTATAGAAATTAGTAATCGTATCTCTGTACTTCAAAGCCTTTTCAATATTAAAATAAGTCTCTCCCGTTCGGCGCGTCAAAAAATCATCCGGATAAAGAGTCATTTCATTTTCTATGCAATAAATCCATTGAGCCTTATCAAGAGAGGCCTCAGACTGATCCCCCTCCTTCCATATACTAATTATTTTATCTACATTGGAACCGTACCTATCCAACAGTTGAGATGAAGCTGCCTCCGACAACCCGATACTTTGAAACTCCTCCAACTTATTTTTATAAAATTCATCATAGTTAACATCTTCCCCTACCGCTCCGGATAATCGTATTTGGTCTGTAATACAAGGCCCTGTAGTTTTAACCGCCCTGATTTTTTTAACAATCAGGTCTACTACTCGTTGAGCCATCTTGCGATATCCTGTCAACTTCCCACCAGCAATAGTAATCAGTCCTGAGCTGGTTTCAAAAAGTTCATCTTTTCTTGAAATGCCTGAAGCTGATTTACCTTTTTGTTTTATCAATGGCCTTAGTCCTGCCCACCATGACTCTACATCTTCAAAGGTTAATTTGGCATCTGGAAAAATCTGATTTAACGAATTCAAGATATAATCTCTATCTACTTTATTGGCCATTGGATTTTCCAGATTCCCCGAATAAAATGTATCTGTAGTTCCTGCATAAACTTTACCTTGTCTCGGAATAGCAAATACCATTCTTCCATCGGGGGTATCAAAGTATAGAGAATGTTTAATAGGCAACCGGGCTCTATCCAATACGATATGCACTCCTTTGGTATGTACCAGCTTTTCTTCAGAAAGCGCATCGTCCAATTTATCAATAGCATCTACCCAGGGGCCGGTAGCATTAACCACATACCTGGCAGGAATATTATAATAACTATTGTTTGTAACCTCTCTAACTCTTACTCCGGAAACAACTCTTTCCGTTTTGAGTATATCTTCTACTTTAGCATAATTACAAGCTATTGCGCCTAGTTCCGTTGCTTTTTTTAAAATCTCAATGGTAAGCCTTGCATCATCTGTCCTATATTCATAGTAATAGGCACCACCTTTCAACCCCTGGGATTTCAAACCTGGTTCCAATTTCAACACCTCTTCTTTACTCAACATTTTGCGCCTCTCACTTTTTTTTACCCCTGCTAAAAAATCATATACTGCCAAAGCAATAGAAGCTGAAGTATAACCTAATGACCCTTGTTTATAAATGGGCAGTATCATGGGTTCAGGCTTTGTGATATGTGGTGCATTTCTGGCGACAATAGCTCTTTCCTTCCCTACTTCCGCCACAAGCCTGAACTCTAATTGCTTCAAATATCTGAGTCCTCCATGGATAAGTTTAGTTGAGCGACTGGATGTGCCTGCTGCAAAATCCTGCATGTCGACGAGGCCGGCTCTTAACCCACGCGATACTGCATCTAAAAGAATTCCGGCGCCTGTTATTCCTCCCCCAATTATCAATACATCCAAATCTGCGTGGGACATTTGCTCTAAATATTGTTGGCGGTTTACAGCTGAAAAAGACTCCATCTAGCAATGTTGTTTAATACAAAATATTTTTACGAGGACTTGTTTAGAAAGATTTTCTAAATCAAAAAAGGTAGTTTCAAAAATCTGGTATAAACTTAGGTTAAATAAAAAAGAGGCTGCACCAGATTAGAAAATTGGACAGCCTCTTAGATGTTTCAAATATTCTAAAACTTTATTCTTTTACCACATTCGCTTTTATTGTAAGCGTTTGAATCGGCATAGCAGGATCATCAGAATAAACAGTTACTGTTTTAGATTCGCTACCCTCTCTGCCATTTGAATTAAAAGAGACTTTAATTTTACTTTTCTCACCAGGTTTTACCACATTCTTATCAGGCAAGCCTGTAGTACATCCGCAACTTGCTTTCGCTTTTCTGATGTGTAATGGTTGCTTACCTGTATTAGTAAATTCAAACTCAGTTGTTACGATTTCTCCATGCTTTACATTTCCAAAATCGTGTTCCACATTAGCAAAAGTCAACTTCGGTGCTTTGGCCAATTCCTCTTCGGTCATCGGAGGGAAATATTCACTGATTGTTGCTACAATGTATAAAGTCTTTTGATTGTTGGTAGCTTCAGTAGTTTTTAATTCAATCTGATCATTTACATAACCAAAGTCATTTTTCCCTTTAGCGTCGTATGTTACTTTAACCACTCCTTTTTCCTGTGGTTTTAAAACATTTGGTTCTACTGAAACTTTAATATATTTTGGAGCAGTAGCCTGATTGGTAAAAGTAACAGGAGCATCGCTATCATTGTATACCACAAACTCTTTAGTTACCGGCTCTTTCGTATTGATACTTCCAAAATTCAGGTAATCAGAACTTAAACGTATAGCCCCAATTTTCTTAGGATACTCATCAGCCGGAGTTTTAGGCTTAGGGATTACATTTCCTTTAATAGTCAACACCGTAGTGGCCGGCTCTGTATTAGAAGTTATGGTCAGCGTTTTAGTGAAAACCCCGGGCCTGTTCAAAGGGTTATACTCAGCCTTAATGAATCCGGTTTTACCAGGCATTACAG
>DATCKK010000576.1:0-4451 GCA_036562325.1 Cytophagaceae bacterium
GTCTAAAGGACATGAGATCGTGCCATCTGCTCCGATTGTGGTTAAAAATGACCCAACTCTGATGTTTACCAATGCGGGTATGAACCAGTTTAAAGATATTTTCCTGGGAAATCAGCCGGTAAAATATTCGAGGATAGCGGATACGCAGAAATGCCTGAGAGTTTCAGGAAAGCACAATGACCTGGAAGAGGTAGGTATAGATACTTACCATCATACCATGTTTGAAATGTTGGGCAACTGGTCATTTGGTGATTATTTTAAAGAAGAAGCCATTGCCTGGTCCTGGGAACTATTGACCAAAGAATATGGATTGCCCAAAGACAGAATATATGTAACGGTATTCGGAGGAGATAAAAATGAAAATCTGGAGCCTGATAATGAGGCTTATGAGATTTGGAAAAAGCATATTGCCGAAGACAGAATTCTTTATGGCTCGAAGAAGGATAACTTTTGGGAAATGGGAGAGCAGGGGCCTTGCGGGCCGTGTACAGAAATCCATATCGATTTAAGGCCTGAGGCTGAAGTAGCGAAAAAGCCAGGTAAAGAACTGGTAAATGAAGGCCATCCATTAGTGATTGAAATTTGGAACAACGTTTTCATACAATACAACAGGACGGCCAACGGAACACTGGAAAACCTTCCTGCCAAGCATGTTGATACAGGAATGGGATTTGAGCGGCTGGCCATGGCTATTCAGGGCAAATATTCCAATTATGACACGGACGTGTTCCAACCACTGATCCAGTTCATAGCTACAGAATCAGGAGTTAAATATGGTGCTGATGAAAAGACAGATATTGCCATGCGCGTATTGTCAGACCACATCAGGGCTATATCATTTACCATTGCAGACGGACAACTTCCATCCAACAATAAAGCAGGATATGTAATCAGAAGAATTCTGAGAAGGGCTGTTCGTTATGCTTATACCTTTTTAGGTTTCAAAGAGCCTTTCCTGTACAGACTTGTTCCTATTTTGGCTAACCAGTTTGCTGATGTGTTTCCGGAACTGAAAGCACAACAGGATTTTGTACAGAAAGTAATTCAGGAAGAGGAGATATCTTTTTTAAGAACATTGGAAGTAGGTTTGAAGCGGTTGAATGAAGAGGTGGAGAAGATTAGCCTTGCTAAATTTAACAAGGACTTAAAGCAGTTGAATGAAGGTTTGGAGAAGGTTAAAAAAGATCCAAAAGCAATTGATACAAATAAAATCAGTGGCGAAGATGCTTTGGTTATTCCAGGTACTCTTGCTTTTGAGTTGTATGATACCTTCGGATTTCCAATAGATCTGACGCAGCTTATAGCAAGGGAAAAAGGCTGGGATGTTGATATGAAGGGGTTTGAAAAAGAGATGGCTGCCCAGAAGGAAAGATCTAAGCAAGCCGCTGCTGTAGAAACCGGAGACTGGACAATAGTAAGAGATGGAGAAGTAGAGTTTGTTGGTTATGATACTTGTGAAGCTGAATCTAAAATAATCAAATACCGCAAAGTATCTGCTAAAAATAAGGACCAGTATCAAATTGTGTTGGATACAACACCATTCTATGCAGAAAGTGGAGGACAGGTAGGAGATACTGGATATATCGAATCAGGTAATGAGAAGATTACTATTCTTGATACCAAAAAAGAAAATGACCTTATCATTCATTTAACAGATAAACTACCTTCAGACATCAATGCTTCGTTTCATGCAGTAGTCGACAGAAAGAAGCGAATTCTTACTGAAAACAATCACAGCGCCACTCACTTGTTGCACGCAGCTTTGAAGCAGGTACTTGGTGCACATGTTAATCAGAAAGGTTCTTTTGTGAACGATAAGGTGCTTCGGTTTGACTTCTCTCACTTCAGTAAGCTGACAGATGAAGAAATAGCACAAGTGGAGAAGATCGTTAACCAAAAGATCAGAGAGAATATTCCGTTAACAGAAATGAAAAATGTTCCCATTGAAGAGGCTAAGAAAATGGGAGCAATGGCACTGTTTGGAGAGAAATATGGCGAGTTTGTAAGAGTGATCATATTTGATAAAAACTACTCTCTGGAACTTTGCGGGGGAACACACGTTCCGTCTACCGGAAGAATCGGTATGATAAAAATAATAGCTGAAAGCTCCGTAGCGGCAGGTGTTCGAAGAATAGAAGCCGTAACAGCCGATGAAGCTGAAAGATATATTAATGAAGAATTAGCTACTTTAGCTAAAGTTAAAGAGTTGCTAAAGAATGCTAAAGATCCGTTGAAGGCTTTGGATCAGTTGCTGGAAGAAAAGAGTAAGTTACAGAAGCAGGTAGAGCAACTTCAGGCCAAAGAAGGACAGGAGTTGAAGAAACAGTTGTTATCAAAGATAGAAAAAGCAGATGCTGTTAATTGTATTATAGAACAGGTACAATCAGCGAATGCTGAAAATATTAAACAAATAGCCTTTGAATTGAAAGGCCAGGTAGAGAATTTGTTCTTGGTACTGGCAGCAGATATTGATGGTAAACCTCAGATTACAGTAATGATCTCCGACGAACTGGTGAAGTCGAAAAACCTGAATGCAAGTGCTATTGTGAGAGACCTTGCCAAGGAAATCCAGGGCGGTGGAGGAGGCCAACCTTTTTATGCAACTGCCGGTGGTAAAGATATTAAGGGCTTAAGCAATGTGGTGAACAAAGCCAGAGAACTGATGAAAGAGATGGCTTAGGAGTACACAAAGTCCTTTCAAGTTTAGGAACCTTGTTGTTTATTCATCGGGAAAGTTTTGTTTTCATTGATGCTTAACAACCATGTTTCCAATGGCCCATAGGATGATCAGAATAATTTTCAATCTAAATATTTAAAAGCCTAAACAGCTTTTATCAATTAAAAAATGGATAAATCAGTCTTAGAAAAATATCAGCCGGTAATAGGGCTTGAAGTACACGCACAGCTTTCAACAGAAAGCAAAATGTTTGCTCCGGATTTCAATGAATTTGGAAATCTTCCTAATACAAACATTAGCGTTATTACCCTGGCACACCCTGGCACTCTGCCTAAGATAAATAAGAGGGCAGTGGAGTTTGCTATTAAAATGGGATTAGCCTGTAATTGTGAAATCAATCCCTATAATTTCTTTGACCGAAAAAATTACTTTTATCCTGACCTTCCTAAAGGTTATCAGACAACACAGGACAAAGCACCGATTTGCAAAGGCGGTTTTATCAAAATCCGTCTGAAAAGCGGGGAAGAGAAAACCATTCGCCTGAATAGAATACACCTCGAAGAGGATGCCGGAAAGAACATGCACCTGGAAGGGGAAACCGATACGCTTGTTGATTATAACAGAGCAGGTGTTCCATTAATTGAGATTGTTACCGAGCCTGATCTGAGATCTTCCGAAGAAGCATACGCATTAATGCAGGAAATTAGAAAGCTGGTAAGGTATCTTGAGATTTGTGATGGTAACATGGAAGAAGGTTCTTTGCGTTGTGATGCCAACATCTCTATCATGCCTAAGGGAAGCAATAAGTACGGAAAAAAGGTGGAGGTGAAGAATATGAACTCTTTCCGAAATGTACAGCGTGCGGTAGAACATGAAATCGAAAGACAGATTATGGAAGTGGAGAAGGGCAATGAAATTTATTCTGAAACAAGACAGTTTGACGCTACTACCGGTTTGACTTCCGGAATGCGTACAAAAGAAGAACTGAACGATTATCGTTATTTCCCTGAGCCCGATTTGCAACCATTGGTTATTTCAGAGGAGTGGTTAAACAAGATTAAAGCATCAATGCCTCCATTGCCACAGGCATTATATGAGAAGTTTACAGGTACATACGGGTTGCCGGAGTACGATGCATCGGTTTTAACAGAGACCAAAGAAGTTGCTTTATACTTTGAAGAGTTATGTCAGAAGACTACGAATTACAAAGCGGCTTCTAACTGGGTAATGGGGCCTGTAAAGTCTTATCTGAATGAACTAACACTTCATATGGATGACTTTCCGGTTACCACCGATCAGATAGCAGAGCTTATCAAACTAATTGAAGAAAATAAACTAAACTTTGCATCTGCATCTCAAAGAGTATTTCCTGAGTTGACCAAGGGGGGGAATAAATCTCCGTTAAAAGTTGCAGAAGAACTGAACTTAATTCAGGAAAGCAATGCTGATAGCATACTACCGGTGATCAATGAAGTGTTGGCTAAGTATCCAGCTAAGGTAGCTGAGTATAGAGGTGGTAAGAAAGGATTGCTTGGAATGTTCGTTGGGGAAGTAATGCGAGCTACTAAAGGTAAAGCAGATCCTAAATTAACCAATGAGTTGTTGGTTAAAGCTTTGGATGAAAATTAAGAAACCTGATTTGAAATGAAAAACACGTTTATAGTTACTTTGCTGGTGACCGTTTCTCTTTTTACATCTTGTAAAAATGAGGAGAAGAAAGCAGTAACAGAATCTGCGATAGAAGAGGTATCAGGAGAAGGATACACTATTACAG
>DATCKK010000577.1:0-1564 GCA_036562325.1 Cytophagaceae bacterium
ATGTAATACTTACCCATTTACATTTTGACCACTGCGGAGGGGCATTAAAGTATTCTTCCGATCGTTCCAAAATCGAAACTTCCTTCCCCAATGCGATATATTGGTCCAATGCAGATCATTGGAAATGGGCAACTGAACCGAATGCCCGGGAAAAAGCGTCATTTTTAAAAGAAAACATACTCCCACTACAGGAATCCGGACAACTTCAATTCGTAGACCCTCGTAAATCACCCTTTGAAGACATTGATTTTCTGTTTGTAGACGGACACACGGATAAGCAGATGCTCCCTCACATTCGTTATAAAGATAAAACGATTGTATTTGTAGCGGACCTGCTTCCTTCCATAGGGCACTTACCAATTCCCTATGTAATGGCTTACGATACCAGGCCTTTGCTGACATTGCAGGAGAAGGAATTGTTTCTGAATAAGGCGGTAAATGAAGACTACATCTTATTTTTTGAACACGATCCAGTCAACCAGTGTTGTTCTTTACAGCGGACAGAAAAAGGTGTCAGAGCGAAGAATACATTCAATCTTTCAGAGATCCTGTAAAATATGGGTAAAATTGGTCTGGTTATGTCTGGTGGTGGCGCGCGTGGAGTGGCACACCTTGGAGCTATAAAAGCATTTGAAGAAAGAGGACTAAAGCCTGATATTATATCAGGAGTTAGTTCCGGGGCTATTGTGGGCGCATTATATGCTTCAGGAATGAAGCCTGAGCAGGTAATGGAATTACTGGTTAAAACAAAAATTTACAGGTATATCCGCCCCGCCTTCAGTAAATTCGGTTTTTTAAATATTGAAAAACTCCTTAGAATCTATCAACTGCATTTACCTATTAAAACATTCGAAGAGCTTTATCTTCGTTTGTATATTTCAGCCGCAGACCTCAGAGAGGGAAAAACGGTTTATTTTGAAGAAGGAGATCTGATAAAAGCAATTCTGGCCTCTACCTGTTTACCTGTGATTTTCGCTCCGTTGGAAGTTGATAACAGGTTGTTGGTTGATGGAGGAATAATGAATAATCTGCCTGTTGAGCCTCTTATAGATACTTGTGAGCTCATTCTTGGGGTTCACGTTAATCCTGCAAACCCTAATTTTAAAGTTAGCTCCATTAAGTCAATGATTGAAAGGACGTTTCACCTGGCTATTCAAAATAATGTCCGCCAACGAGCTCCGTTTTGTCATATTTTTATAGAACCACCCGAATTAATAAAGTACGGATTATTTGATATAGCCAAAGCAGAAGAGATTTTCAAACTTGGTTACACTCATGCGTGCAATGTGTTAAAAGAATCCGAAAAAATATTATTAAAACATAATCTGTAATTTTTTTTAGATTTGTAGTTGTAAATCACTGACTTTACTTAACTACTATTCTTATGAAAAAACTCTTACTATTCTGTCCATTATTTCTAATGGTATTATTTGCTCATGCTCAGACAAAAGCAAAATTTGGTATAAGGGTAGGTGCATCAAATACAGGGTATTTCGGCTCTGATTATGATAATTTAAAAAAGCTGGACTCGACCATATCCAATAAATGGAGTATGCATGGAGGG
>DATCKK010000581.1:0-5237 GCA_036562325.1 Cytophagaceae bacterium
ATGTAAGAGAACTTCTGTAATCTTTTTTTAGCCGGTAGGCTTCGGATAAAAGATTTAAGGCAATAATTTTATTTAGGTTGTTTTTACCTGCTTCTTTTCTGGTCCATTTATGAAACTGCCACTTTTTGTTTTGTTTGGCAAAACGTAATCCTTTTTTCAGGTTGTATCTTCCCAGCTCAAGCTCTGCCAGCATTTTATAGGTATCGGCATAGCGGTTTAACTCCTGTTTGGAAGTATGATTCGAGTTTTTAATATAGAGAAGGTATTTCTGAAAATAGAAATAGGCTGAATCTGCCTGCCCGGTTTTATAGTAATAATTTCCATAAGCCAGGTAAGGACGGTATCTTAGAAGATTGGTAGCTTCGAATCTTTTCTTTCGCAGACGTATAGATGTTTCAATAAGGTCTTTGGCCTCCACAAAGTTTCCTGTTTCCAGGTACATTAAGCCCAATTCATCCAGCACATCAAAGTCGACGTTCTTTATGTATAGTTTCTTTTTCTGCTTGTAGTTAAGAATATTGTAGGCTTCGTAAAAGCTTTTCTCGGCTTCTTTGTAGTTGCCGGCTTTTTTATGTACCAACCCAATTCCCAGGTAATATGGTATAGCTCTCTTATAATACTTTTTCCCGGTACCAAGCCTGGCTAGTTTAGTATTGCCATATACCAAAGCCTTATCATAACTTTCTTTTCGGATAATCCGGAATATCTTGTTTTCAAATGCTAATTGTGCCTGGGCAATAAAAGGTAGCAAAAGGATAAGAAAAGTCAGATAAATAGTAGTACGCTTCATGATTATATTTTAGTAGCTTTTACCTGGAACAAAAATATTTTAAAGTGGACACTCCCGGCTACGTACTTTGATACTTCTTTGTCAAAGGTTTTAAAAATTTCATTGGATTGATCTATAATAAAGTTTTTTTGAGGAGTAAAGATCATACCTACGCCGAGGTCTATACGCCGGAAGAAAATCCTGTTGATGCTCAGGGTGTGGTTAATATAAAATTTCTTAAACTTATTTGCCTCAAAATATTCCTTGAATTTGGTAGTAGTCACTGAATCCTGATCAACATATTGTCCTTTGTAGGTGCCACTGTTAAAAAAGTTAAAACCGATCTTATAAGTAAAGTAGACCTTGGGTGAAAGATAAAAATTAAATCCTATGGGTATGGTGGTGAAATTAAAAGAAACTTTTACGTCTGTTATGGAATCTCTGAAAACTTCGTTAGGTGTACCAGCTATAAAGGCTTCATAAAAGCCATACTGGTCTTTAGGGAATTGTAATTCAAAATTATGATAGAATAAACCGGTTTCTATACTTTTATTGATATCCAGTTTTTTTTCAATAGTCACACCCCAATTGTAAGTGTATAAATTATCGGTAGCGCCCCCTGCTCCAACCTCAAAGCCTGGTTTGACCCTTACCTGAGCTGCCACGGGAAAAGTTAGCATAGTAAGCAGGAGGATTGTAAAAAACTTCGTCATAATTTATATAAGTAGTAAAGGCTTAGAGATAGTTTTTTTGTAAAAGTTTGTGTACTAATCAGATGGCGAAGTTAGTAAATTACCAGCCAGCTTTTTAAATCCTTTCAAAATTTTAGCTGAAAAACGCTGATGTTAAAACGTAAATAGTTATAGAATCTGTAGGGGTTAAATGTTTTGATTTACTGGTGATTATATTGTTGTTGATCCGTAAATAAAATAGTTTTCTGTGTCTGCTTTTGAGCTAATTTTTAGCAACATTCATTTATTAAAGTAGCTATACATTTTTAATTCTTATAAATTCTTTGAAAAATCATAAATAAGGGGATTATGAGAAAAATTATGCTTTTGGGAATACTATTGTATTGTTTTCAGGTAATGGGACAGGAGGTGTTTCCGGGAGGAATATATGGTGTAGGTGGCAGCTATAACTTGACTTATCCTCCAGAACTTTGTCCGGATCCGGGCAACTGTAATTTTGACCTTTATAATTTAATAGGGGGAGGAAATACGGCAGCGATGAGCAAGGGGAGTACTTACCCCGGGCCATTCCAGACGCATAACTGGTGGAACTCTGCTTTATGGAATGTGAATACTCCTGCCTGTGTGGGAGATATTACTACGACAGAAAATATGCATTCCAATGCCATGTATCCTATTCCACCAATGATTATAGAGGCGGAGAGTTATGGTATTTCTTTAAGATACCGGCCAATTGCTTTGAACGGAGGCGGGCCGAATAATACTGGTAATTTTTTTGCGGATGAAGATATCGTGTTTGGTTTTAACGGAGCGACATGTTCACGAACCGATGTAGTGAATTATGGAGACATGCATGTTACTCTGGAGCAGGATATGGGAGGTGGAAACAAGTTATATACTACAGCCAGTCAGGGTTCTCCTTATATATTTTTTGAAAGACAGGGTACCGCAGAACCGACTTTTTTTCTGTTCTTTTTAAAAGCTACAGCCGTCTCTACTTCCGGTAATTCCATTACTTTTGATCGTTCCTGTTGTCCGGCAGGTACCAATCCGCACTTTGGAAAAATAGCTTTATTTTTTCCTCCAGGTACTACCATCAGTAATGATGGCATTAATTACATTCCTCTTACTACCATTCCCACCAATGGAAGCGAGTATGGGGGAAACAACAGATACTGGCGGATAAGATTACCGGCAGGAGTTAATCATTTTACCACTGCTATTATGCCGGATGGTTCGCAGGAAACTTTGGATCTGTATGAACAATATGCATTTAATAAAATTACAGATACCAGGTTTACGTATAGTTATGATGAAGCAACAGCTACCTTAACAAGTACCTTCGACTTTATTACTACCAATGTTTTAGGAAATTCCGGTAATGAAAGTTTATTGGTGCTATACTTACATCAGTATTTATACTCTCCACAGTATCCTGCTAACTCAGTTGGTTTAAACTACAGTTCATCCCGTGGGTATATGGAAGTAATAACCGGAAATCAGTTTAGTACGGTAATGAAGAATTATGGCTTATTACCTGCCCTTGGCTGGGCCAATACTGCCGATTCCATTCAGTTATATAATCTGGTTCAAACTTTTGCCGACAGTAGAAACTATATTAATACTAATTGTGGTGACCCTGTTTATGGCGCACTGGGGGCACTTCATGAATGTGCAAGAATAGCCGAGATTGCACATGCTGTAGGAAATTATGCTGCCAGGGATAAACTATTAAATATTGCCAAAGAAGGGATAGAGCGTTGGCTTACTTCTCCTGATGGGGAATATACAGCCATGTATCATTATGATAAAGACTTTAACTGGTTAACGCCTTTTCCTTCAGCTTTTGATGCCGATCGTTTGTTGCAGGATTCACACTTTCATCATGGATATCTTATTTATGCCGCAGCAATAGTAGCAAGATTCGAATCGGTATTGTATAACTCCACAACCTGGGCAACAGAGTGGGGGCCAATGATCGAAGTGGTGATAAGAAATATCAATGATTATAGAAGGGATATGACACCGCCTGCTAATCCTGATGATGTCTGGTTTCCTTACCTTCGGTATTTCGATCCTTATGCCGGACATTCCTGGGCAGGGCATGATGCTTCCAATCAGGAGTCGGTCTCTGAGGCTATCAATTTTGCCGCAGGAGCAGTCATGTGGGGAGAAACTACCGGTAATACAGCGATCAGGGATATGGGGCTGATGATGTATATTACCGAAACAGAAGCTGCACGAATGTATTGGTGGGATGGAGCAAGAAGAGGATTGAATAATGGGTTTTATGCACCGAACTATGCGCATTATCATGGAGCTATATTAGCGCCCGGAGGTGTGGCCTATGCTACATTTTTTGGAGCGAATCCGCATTATATGCATGGTATTACCTATGTGCCAATAACCGGCTCCTCTATATGGATGGGCGTAGATCCTGCCGGCGCCGCCAATAATCATGCGGATTTTGAAGCAGCCTTTGGTGGCCCAACGGATGGAAGCGGAGGGTTTTGGTCTTCGGTAATGCTTATGCAGCAGGCTGTATATGATGCTGCCACGGCAAAGACAAGGTTTTTAAATGAAGCTATCCCTAATAATTGGAGTGGGCCTGACTATGATGTGGAGGGCTTATATTGGATTACTACCTTTGACAGTGTTGGAAGGGTAGATGCCAGTGTACAGGCGGATGTAGCTTCTTTTGCTGTGTTTAAAAAAGATGGTTGCAGGCATTATATGATTTACAATGCACCTGGTAAAGGTGAGCGAATGGTAAACTTTTCAGATGGACAATCTTTTTTAGTGCCAGCGGACACCATTGTTACTTATAGAGTATGTGGTATTTTACCAGTAAGGTTAACTGACTTTTATGGAAAAAGAAATGCGGAGGTAGTAGATTTGTTTTGGTCCACATCTAGTGAAAAAGACAATGAATATTTCATTCTGGAAAGAAGTATAGATGGAAAAAACTTTATACAAATTGCCAGGGTAAAGGGCATGGGTAACTCATCTTCTATGCAACACTATTTTTACAAAGATGTTAATCCGCATATAGGTATGAATTATTACCGTTTAAGACAAGCGGATACAGATGGTAAAGAAAGTATAAGCAGAGTTATCAGTGTGAATTTTGATGCGAGTATTACTTTCTCTATTATCCCTAATCCAACGGATCAATTAATAACTATAAGCTTTAATGAATCTTCAGAATATAGTATTAGTCTTCACAGTAGTTTAGGGCAGATGCTGTTCGAAAGAGATAATGTCATAAATTCCGAACAAATTGATTTATCTGAATATCCGTCTGGAATGTATATGTTAAAAGTGATTGATAAGGAGACCGGAGCTTGGAAAGTAGAGAAGGTACTGAAGAAGTGAAAAGGTAAGTAAAGATGAATTATGAATTAGATTAAAATACAGAACAAGGAGTGTATTGATTGGGATAATAAAAGTACAGGTAATATATCTCTATCATGCTAACGAAGGAAGCCACCGAGTACATTTTTTTAAGATGATTAAAATATGATAAATTGGATAGTCAATGACAAAGCTTAAAAGAAGCAGAAGGCTGTCCCCCTTGTGTGTCAGCTTGTGTGGTTATGAAGGGGGAGGCGGACGACTTTGGGATAATTATGAATGTTGAATTATAGAATCAGAAATACATTGATTGTTATAATTGGAAGTCCAGGTTATAATTGATAACTTTTACGAACTTTACTGAAATATTTTTAGAAAACTCAAATATTACATTTGATTTTTGTAGTTGTGGTACCTTAGGT
>DATCKK010000585.1:0-2796 GCA_036562325.1 Cytophagaceae bacterium
AGTAGCCGCAGGCGAAGCAACCGGATTAGCAATGTTAGGATCGCTTAAAGAAGCAGCAGGGCTCCAGGAATAAGAGATACCTCCGGAAGCATTTAAATTAACAGAGCCACCGATACAAACTGCCTGATCTGCCCCTGCATCGGCCACCGGTAAAGGGTTAACAGTTATCGTAACATTGTCTGTGTTTTGACAACCATTAACGTCAGTAACTGTTACTGTATAATTAGTAGTAGTTAAGGGACTGGCAATTGGGTTAGCAATATTAGGATTGCTTAAGCCACTGGCAGGCGACCAGGAATAGGATACTCCACCTGAGGCATTTAAAGGCGTATTGTTTCCTTCACAAATAGTAGCATCCGGACCGGCTTCGGCCACAGGAAGCGGATTCACAGTAATGGTAACATCGTCTGTATTCTGACAGCCGCTGGCATCAGTTACCGTAACGGTGTAAGTAGTAGTAACTGTTGGATTGGCTACGGGATTAGCGATGTTAGGATTGCTTAAAGTAGCAGCCGGAGACCAGGAGTAAGTTACTCCTCCGGAAGCAGAAAGATTAGCCGTAGAACCAATACAAATATCCTGATCAGTACCCGCATTAGCAACCGGTAAAGGATTCACAGTTACAGTAACATTGTCTGTATTTTGACAGCCGTTGGCATCGGTTACGGTAACAGTATAAACGGTAGTAGCTGCAGGCGAAGCAACCGGATTAGCAATGTTAGGATCGCTTAAAGAAGCAACAGGGCTCCAGGAATAAGAGATACCTCCGGAAGCATTTAAATTAACAGAGCCACCGATACAAACTGCCTGATCCGTCCCTGCATCGGCCACTGGTAAAGGGTTAACAGTTACCGTAACATTGTCTGTATTTTGACAACCATTAATGTCAGTAACTGTTACCGTATAATTAGTAGTAGTTAAGGGACTGGCAATTGGGTTAGCAATATTGGGATTGCTTAAGCCACTGGCAGGAGACCAGGAATAGGATACTCCACCTGAGGCATTTAAAGGCGTATTCCCACCTTCACAAATGGTAGCGTCAGATCCGGCATCTGCTGGTACCGGTGCAGGTTCATTAACTTCGAATGAAGTTTGAGAAATACATCCTTCATTGTCTGTGATAGTTACTTCATAGGTGCCTGCAGTTAGATTGGATATGTCCTCTGTAATGGCTCCGTTACTCCAGACAATTGAATAAGGTGCAAATCCACCTGCGATGGAAATATCAATAGCTCCTGTGCTGGTTCCGTTACAGGAAGCATTTGTTACATTAGCATTTACCGAAATAGGGGTGCTTTCATTGATAGCAGCGAATGTAAAACAGAATGGGTTTACTGCTCCGACTACTGCTTGTCCTACAACTAAAATGTTAGGGTCACTAGGCAGGTTAGTGAAAGTATACGTATTTGAATTGATCAGGCCGGAAGTCAGGTTACCAACACTGGCTCCGGTAATTGTAAAGATGTATTTGGGAGCAATTACATCGGTTAAGGTAATAGTAATGCTTCCGCTGCTACCTCCACTACATATTACATCAGTAACTGATGTAGATAATGTACACATCTGGGAATAGCTTTTGTTATTTATACCTGTAAGGACAGTACAAATTACAAAAAATAAAATCCAATATGTTTTTAATTTACCCATCGTGAAAATACCTTTTTACTTTTTGTAAGTTAGCTCCACATATTTATAGGCATATTGATTTTTACTGTCCTGAACTACAAAGAGAAAAGTGCCTGGCTTTATTTTTTTCAACTCTATCTGATCTCCTTCGACCTTTTCTAATAATTCATTTGAGCTATATGAGTAAATAGTGTAGGGAGGAACTCCTCCTTTCACCGAAAGCTTTATATATCCATCTTTAGCATCGGCATTTGAAGCCTCTTTTGATTGGAAAGTGATTGTTATAGGATTATCATCTCCAGCATATAATTGGCAAGTTACCCCCATTTGAAAGGTAAGGAGTAATAAAAAGAATGATATAAGGGTTAACCTTTTCATAATTTTAGTTTTATTCAAAAACAGCCCTAAATTCCCATTGGGGGCATGTAATTTTACGTTATCAGGATTGAAAAGTTGTTTTACTGAATCAGTTAGAAGAAGGGCTTGCGAGATTAATACCTAACTAATAGAGAGTTGGTCGAAAAATGTTTTAAATATGAATATCTTTTCTTAGTTATATATAATTCTGTGAATAAAAACAAGAGTATCTTTTTTAATTTAATTCTTTTTGTAAATTTGCCCAATTCGTAAAAGTTGAATAACTAAATTATCCAAATCCTATGGCTTTTGATATTGAAATGATTAAGGCTGTTTACGCTCGTATACCTGAAAGAGTTGAAGCAGCCAGAAAAGTAGTTGGCAGACCATTAACCCTGAGTGAAAAGATTTTATATGCTCACTTATATGATGGAACTCCGGATAAGGCTTATGAAAGAGGTAAATCTTATGTGGATTTTGCTCCGGACAGGGTAGCAATGCAGGATGCAACAGCCCAGATGGCATTATTACAGTTTATGTCTGCTGGTAAAAAGAAAGTAGCTGTACCTTCTACTGTTCACTGTGACCACCTTATTCAGGCAGAAGTTGGCGCTGAGAAAGACCTTGCAACAGCTAATTCTGTGAATAAAGAAGTATATGATTTCCTTGCTTCTGTATCTAATAAATATGGTATAGGTTTCTGGAAGCCGGGAGCCGGTATTATTCACCAGGTAGTTGCTGAAAATTATGCATTTCCAGGCGGAATGATGATTGGTACAGACTCTCACACCCCAAATGCCGGTGGATTAGGAA
>DATCKK010000589.1:0-12436 GCA_036562325.1 Cytophagaceae bacterium
GACTTGGAGATGGTAGTGAAGAAATGGAAGAAACTCTGAAAAAAATTGCCGACAATTACCTTGCTCAGGAAAAAGGTAAAAACTACATGAAGTTATATGAGCAGGTGTTTTTTGAGAAAGTTTTTGCTGTAATCAAAGACAAGATTAAGATCAACGAAAAGGCAGTCAGCGTGGAAGAGTTTAAGAAAACTGCCAAAATTCAGTAACCATTAATACTGGTAAAATTTTTGAGAGTCCTTTGCTTAAAGGACTTTTTTTTTAGTTTTGCATTTTACCATTAACCGATTAATTATATGATAAATAAAGAAGAATTCAGAAAATTCGCTATTAAAGGCCAAGGAATTGGAAGTAACATCATCGATAAATATATCCATAATGTGGAAAGTGTGTCAGGTCATTATGTACATAACATGACAAGATCTGTCATCGAAGAAAGGCCAACAAGATTTGCAGAGATTGATGTATTTTCAAGATTGATCATGGACAGGATCATATTCCTGGGTACACAGGTTGATGATATTATTTCAAACATTATTACTGCCCAACTTTTGTTTCTTGAATCCGTTGATGCGAAAAAAGATATTTTAATGTACATCAACAGCCCAGGAGGGTCTGTATATGCCGGACTTGGTATATATGATACCATGCAATACGTTGGGCCTGATGTGGCTACAATTTGTACAGGACTTGCAGCTTCTATGGGTGCTGTGTTGTTATGTGGCGGAGCTCCTAATAAGAGATCTGCTTTACCTCACTCCAGAATTATGATTCACCAGCCATTAGGTGGAGTTCAAGGCCAGGCTTCCGATATCGAGATCACTGCCAGAGAGATATTAAAGCTGAAAAAAGAATTGTATGAAATTCTTTCCCATCACAGTGGAAAAGACTACAAATCTATCGAAGAACACGCAGACAGAGATTACTGGATGATCGCTCAGGAAGCAAAAGAATACGGAATAATAGATGAAGTGCTGATTAAGAACAAATAAGCCTCTGCTTAATTTTTTCTTGATTTCACATATTTCTTTTAACTTATTAATTACTTAAATTGGGTGAAAAAGGAACTAACGGTCCTTTTTCACCCTTTTGAAAAAAACATGTATGGCACCAATTACCTGTTCCTTTTGCGGTAGAAATAAAAAAGATGTATCCCTGATGATATCAGGTATACATGCTCATATCTGCGATAAGTGTATCACACAGTCGCAGCAAATACTGGCTGAGGAAACAAAGATCAGAAACAAAAATTCGGCTCCGAAATTCAACCTGATTAAACCGGTTGAAATGAAAAAGTTTCTTGACCAGTTTGTCATAGGCCAGGATGAAGCCAAAAAGGTAATGTCTGTTGCCGTTTATAACCACTACAAAAGATTAATGCAAAAAAACCTGGATAATGATGTGGTGATTGAAAAATCGAACATCATTATGGTGGGTGAAACAGGAACCGGTAAAACCTATATTGCCAGAACACTGGCCAAGATTCTTCAGGTTCCGTTTTGTATAGCTGATGCTACTGTATTAACAGAAGCCGGTTATGTAGGAGAAGATGTAGAAAGCATCTTAACACGATTGCTTCAGGCTGCCAACTACGACGTAGAAGCAGCAGAAAGAGGCATTGTATATATTGATGAGATTGATAAAATCGCCAGAAAAAGCGATAATCCTTCTATCACAAGGGATGTAAGCGGTGAAGGTGTACAACAGGCTTTATTGAAGCTCCTTGAAGGTACCGCTGTGAATGTTCCTCCACAAGGAGGAAGAAAACATCCGGACCAAAAGATGATATCCATCAATACAGAAAATATTTTATTCATCTGTGGAGGTGCTTTTGAAGGTATAGCAAGATTAATCGGTTCAAGGCTGAATACACGTCCGCTGGGGTTTGCCACAAAAGACGAAGAGATGAGGCATATTGACATGGATAATCTTCTTCAATATGTTACCGCTCAGGATCTTAAAAATTTCGGACTTATTCCTGAATTAATAGGCCGTCTGCCGGTAGTAACTTACCTTGAGCCATTAACCAGTGATACCTTAAGAAAGATTTTGGTAGAGCCTAAAAATGCTTTGGTTAAGCAGTACGAGAAACTGTTTAAAATGGAAAACATTGATCTGGAGTTTGAAGAAGAAGCATTAGACTTTATCGTTGAAAAAGCCATGGACTTTAAACTTGGCGCCAGAGGACTAAGGTCTATTTGCGAAGCTATAATGACCGATGCAATGTTTGAAATGCCATCTTTACAAGATGAAAGCAACAGGAAGTTTGTTATTACCAGATCTTACGCAGAAGAGAAAATCGAAAAGTCGAAATTCAAAAAACTTAAAGTAGCATAAAAAAGAAGAGCAGGTTAAACCTGCTCTTCTTTTTTAATATCGTTTGTCAAATATTGATACATCAACCGTGCAGCATTATCCGATGCACCGGGCTCTCCTACCAGATTCTTTACTCTTCGATAATCCAACAATATCTTTTGCTGATAATTTTCATTTTCCAATATCTGTTTAAGCTCGTAGGCAATATTTTCCGGATTAAAATCAGATTGTATTAACTCTTTCACAACAGCCGCGTTAGCCACCAGATTCACCAAAGAAATATATTTTACCTTTATGAGCATTCTGGCGATTAAATAAGTTAATTTATTCGCTTTATAAACTACCACCTGTGGTACTCCCATTAAAGCTGTTTCGAGGGTAGCTGTACCTGATGTCACTACAGCCGCTTCCGATACCGCCAGTAAGTCATAAGTCTGGTCGTATACCACTTTTATTCGATCGCTTTTATATGGTTCGTAATACTCTTTAGGAAGATTGCCTACTGCCGCAATAACAAATTGATAGGCCGGAAAAAATTTGGTAATCTCCAGCATCTGATCTAACATAGCCTGAACTTCCTGCTTCCTGCTTCCCGGTAACAGGGCAATAATAGGCCGCCCAAAAAGATCATTCGATTCTCTAAAGTCGGGATTGTTCTTATGATTACTAATCGCATCATTGATCGGATTCCCCACATAGTCTACCTCCATTCCATACTTCTTAAAAAACTCCTTTTCAAAAGGTAGAATTACGAACATCTTGTCTACTACTGCCTTAATTTTCCAGGCTCTGGACTGATTCCATGCCCATACTTTAGGTGAGATGTAGTAGTACACTTTTATCCCTGACTCTTTAGCAAATTTAGCAACTCTTAAATTAAACCCGGCAAAATCAACCAGGATAACCACATCCGGCTTAAATCCAAGTATATGTTCTTTACACTCCTTTAATGCCCTAAATATTTTACCCGCATTGGTAAGTACTTCGGCAAACCCCATAAAAGAAATTTCCTGATAGGGCTTTAACACCTCCACACCTGCACTGTGCATCAGTTCCCCTCCCCACCCCTTAATTTCAGCGTGAGCATCCTGCTGCTTAAGTGATCTCACCAGGTTAGATGCGTGCAGATCTCCCGATCTTTCTCCTGCTATGATAAAATACTTCACCGATATTAATTATGATATTATGATTTTGAATTTGAATGAACATAAATATTCATTCCGGCTTACTCCCCGAAATATTCAACAAAGTTTCTTGGCGTTTCATAAAGAGTAACACAATGCAACTGGGCATTAGATATCGCTTTAATTTGCGGATCCAATATTTTCCATATTTCTATGGCCAGGTTTTCTGTACTTGCCATTTTTCCTGCCATAAAATCAACGTCGATATTAAGATTTTTATGATCTACCTTTTCTATAATCTGTTCCCTTATCAGCCTGCTTAGTTTTTTCAGATCTATTACAAATCCGGTATCAGGCTCCGGTTTCCCTTTTACTGTTATAATTAACTCAAAATTATGTCCATGCCAATTGGCGTTAGCACATGGGCCAAAAACCTCCTTATTTTTTTCCTCCGACCAATCCGGATTGTACAATTTATGAGCAGCATTAAAATGCTCTTTTCTGGAAACGTAAATCATGTAACCGATTTCAATAATTTCGGCAAATATACGAATAAACCATCAGCTATTGGTACAAATGCATCAGACCTGTTCTATTTTTTGTATTTTTACACCTTATTTAGGTTTTCTTGCTTTTATTTGCAGAATAAATATTAAAAAAATGATTGTTGTAACAGGTGCCGCAGGCTTTATTGGCAGTTGCTTAATTAGCAAACTGAACTCCGAAAATTTTAATTATATCATCGCTGTTGACAAGTTTGACAACGAAGAAAAAAATAAAAATCTGGAAGGGAAAAAAATTCAGGCCAGAGTAGACAGAGATGTGTTTTTTGACTGGCTGGATAAAAACTATGAAATGGTAGAATTTATCTTTCATATCGGCGCCCGAACAGATACTACCGAATTTGATAAAGCCATTTTCGACCGGTTAAATCTTAACTATACAAAAAAAATATGGAACGCCTGTGTCCAATACCAAATACCTTTGGTATACGCCTCTTCAGCAGCAACCTATGGACTGGGTGAGCTTGGTTACAAAGATGATGAATCTGTTATTCCTCATCTTAAACCACTAAACCCTTACGGAGAATCAAAAAACGACTTTGATATCTGGGCTTTGCAACAGGAGAAGAAACCGTTTTTCTGGGCAGGACTAAAGTTTTTTAATGTTTACGGCCCCAATGAATACCATAAAGGCAGAATGGCTTCCGTTATATTTCATGCCTTCAATCAGATCAGCCAAAACGGAAGTATGAAACTCTTCCGCTCTCACAATCCCAAGTACACAGATGGTGGGCAAATGAGGGACTTTGTGTATGTTAAGGATGTTGTAGAAGTAATCTACTTTCTGATGCGTCACCGAAAAAATTCCGGTATTTATAACCTTGGTAGTGGCAAAGCAAGAACCTTCCTGGATCTTGCCCAAAATACCTTTAAAGCAATGGGAGTAAAAGAAAATATAAGCTTTATAGATACTCCTGCTGATATCAGAGATAAGTATCAATACTTCACCGAAGCATCCATGGAAAAGCTAAAATCCATTGGGTACAATAAAGAGTTTCACAGTCTGGAAGAAGGTGTTTCCGATTACGTGCAAAACTATTTAAGTAAACAAAATTACTACTAATTACTCATGGCTCCTGAAACATTACTTACCATTATCCTTATCATTGTTGCTGTAGACTTTGCAATTGATCAGGTTCTGAATTACTTAAACCTTAAACATCAAAAAACAGAGCTGCCTGATGAGTTGAAAGGCATTTATGATGAAGAGAAATATAAGAAGTCGCAGGAATATCAAAAGGAAAACGAACGGCTGGGATTTGTTTCTTCTATTCTTAGCTTTATTGTAATGATTGGAATGTTAGCACTGGGTGGATTCGGATGGTTAAGTAATTATATCTCGGAGTTGTTTTCTTCCCCAATGATTAGTTCCCTTGTTTTCTTTGCTGTATTATTTGTTGCTTCAGATATTATCAGCCTGCCATTTTCCATTTATAAAGTATTTAAAATAGAGGAAAAATACGGTTTTAATAAGATGACGGCAGGAACATTTATTAGTGATAAGATTAAAGGATACATTCTTACTTTTCTATTCGGAGGGCTTATCTTCGTCATATTCTTTTACCTTATAGAAACCCTTGACCAAAACTTCTGGCTATGGTTCTGGTTAGTTATATCGGGCATCATACTACTGGTAAATATGTTTTACACCAGCCTGATCCTTCCTTTATTCAACAAGCTAAACCCTTTGGAAGAAGGCGAGTTGCGTACAGCCATTCAGGAGTATAGCTCTAAAATAAACTTTCCATTAACAAACATCTATGTAATGGATGGTTCCAAAAGATCGTCCAAAGCCAATGCTTTCTTTTCTGGAATCGGTAAAAAGAAAAAGATCGTATTGTTTGACACCTTAATTAACAATCATACCAAAGAGGAACTGGTTGCTGTATTGGCGCACGAAGTAGGACACTTTAAGAAAAAACATATCGTTACAGGCTTTGTGCTGTCCGTATTGCAGATTGGAGTAATGTTATTTATTCTTTCCCGATTTATCTTTAGTGATACCTTGTCTCAAGCGTTAGGAGCAGAGACATCTGTAGTTCACTTAAACTTAATAGCATTTGGTATTTTATTCACACCTATTTCTCATATTGTGGGAATAATAATGAATGTAGTATCAAGAAAGAATGAATATGAAGCTGATGGATACGCTGCAAGTACATATAGCGCAAGCGCTTTAATGGATGCTTTGAAAAAACTATCCGTTAATAACTTAAGCAATCTGACACCACACCCTGCTTACGTTTTTGTTCACTACTCACACCCCCCGCTCTTGGCGAGGTTGAGATTTCTGAACTCATTCAAATCTGACAAGTAGTGTAAAGGATTTAAAATTTGCTTTTTAGAATTAGGATTGATCAATGCCATTTAGCAATATCAGTTTACAATAATTATAAATGTTGCATGACATTGAATTATGATTCTTTAATCTTAATATGAATGTCCTGTGGGGCAACTTCATCGCCACCAAAATACGGATAAAGCCGATATCTATACTTGTTATAGTTGCATCCACGCTTCATGGCCACAGTGGTATCATCAACTGAAAAATAATATTGGTCCTCTGCGATTTTTAGTTTAAAAGAATAGGTTTGATTAGGCTGAATTACCTTAATGGGCTTATAATCTCTTTCTCCTTCAACATAACAATAAGCTAATATCTCTAACTTATCCTCATACCATCTCCACCCAAAGCGGGCACTGTTTTCATGGTGTTGAGAACCACAATCAGATAAGCCATAAAGTTTGTTTATATCAGCCTGGTTGGCAGGATTTTGAGTAGTGTATTTACATGAATTATCAAATTGAACTAAAAACGAAATTTCATCGCTATTTATCAAGCTTATCTTGGAATTGGAGTTATGCTCCCCTTTAAGAATGGTATAAACTTCAAACTCTTCAGGAGCTACTTCATTACTATCCTTATTGCATGAGAAAAAGGTACAACTAATAAATAGTAATATGAATACAGCGAGTCTCATAATAGTTTAATTCAGTTTCAGGGTTGCAAACATTTTAGTGCATTAAAAAGTTGCAACTACTATTATTTTAAAAACCGCTTTTCTCTCCTTCCCCAATAATGGGTAAACTTATTTATGTACTATTGGAACATTCTCAAACTTTCCGTTAGTAATTTTTAACAGCTTTTCTTTCCCTTTTTCCCCCATTAGCATTTGTAATTCAAAGGTTCCGGATACTAATCCATTTTGCTCATCCAGAACAGTTAAGGTAACAAAGCCGCCGGATGGGACCGCAATTTGTCGGGTGGCAGGATCTTCATAACGGATATATGCTTCTTTTGTCTTTTGAGTAACATTAATGGTTTTCTCAATTGGGTTAAAAAAGGCAAATTTTATGAATCGGTCATTACTTAATGATAATTGCTTACCTCCTCCGGTAATATTACGCATACTTGCAGTAACTCCCTCTATTACAAAAGGTTTATCATTAATAAAACAACTAAACACTCCTTTCTTTTCTGAACTGTTAGAAACGGTACCAGATTCTGACTTATCTTTACCTACGAATGCGGTCATTCCTACCATCATTGTAGAAACTAAAACTATTAAGAGTGATTTTTTGATTGCTTTAAAATTCATCCTAAATGGTTTATTTGTCTGTTATTTTTCTTTTACGGTAATCGTTTTCAACTGGCTACTCAAAAAACTGAAAAATAGGTAAAGTTTCAGTTTTGCCTTTCTTTAACAGCTTATTAATTTAAGAAAAATATTAAAAAATTTCTAAATATTATCCAATAATTTTATCCACATCCTATTATTTAGGATTACGCAGTTTAGCCAACTGATGAAACAGTCCCTTCTCCTGCTCTGTTAAGTTTTGTGGTACCACAATTCTAATTTGAGCGTATAAATCACCGTACACATTCTTAGAGCCATATTTAGGCATTCCCAGATTTTTTAGCCTCAGGACTTTACCCGTTGATGACTCAGGCGGAATAGTGATGCTTACAGGACCTTTTAAAGTATTTATAGTTGTTTTTCCTCCCAATACGGCTGTATATACATCCACATCTATGTCACAATATAAGTCATCTCCTTTTCTTTCAAACCGGGGATGTTGTTGAATATGCACTGTCAAATACAAATCTCCTCTTGGGCCATTTCCCCACCCTATTCCGCCTTTTTCTTTCAACCGTAACCTTTGGCCGTCTGCTATACCCGGCTTCAACTTCAGGTTTAGTATTTCTCCATCCAAATTGATAGTTTTAGGCCCTCCATGGTACGCCTCCTCCAATGTTATGTTGATTTCAGCCTCCAGATCCTGCCCTTTGGTATCTCTTCTTGTTCTATCGCCCCGATGACTTCTAAAATTGCCAAATAAAGTTTCAAAAAAATCAGAATACCCGGAGGTACCACTACCTCCTCCACCACCGAAAATATTCGCAAAATCCTCTTCTGTAAATGAAAAATGGGAGCCTCCAGGACCTCCGCTATACGCATACCCCTGATTGGCAGCATTGTCCTGATAAGCCTTCCAGTTTTGCCCAAACTGATCATACTTCTTCCTTTTTTCCGGATCTTCCAATACATCGTAAGCTTCATTGATTTCTTTGAACTTTTCTTCTGCCTCTTTGTTCCCCGGATTTTTATCAGGATGATATTTTACTGCCAGCTTTCTATAAGCTTTTTTTATCTCATCAGAAGATGCGCTTTTATCTACTCCTAAAATCTTATAATAGTCCTTAAACTGCATAGTAAAGCAAGCTTCTATATATTGATAATCTTGCCGGGACTAATATTGTTTCATTAAGCTGACAGATAATAATGTATTATAATGATCCCAGGTTAACAGATACTAAAAATTGAATCCCAGAAAAAGTGGTAGATGGATGAAAGAAATACCTGAACCCTAAATCAAATGGAGCTGCAAACTCTAACAGGTAGGTTTCCGCAATCATTTCCAATCCAACAGACTGGTACTCTCTTCTATTCTCCCGATTATAACCTATGGCATAATCAGCGAATAAATTGGCTTTAATTCTGGGCAGATACATTAGCCGACGGATTCCCCAATCAGGATAGCATAATGGAAATTTATAATCAATAGCAGTTTTATAAAGCCTGTTATTGAACTGTAATATATACCCCCTGGGAAAAGTAATAACCGGTAAAAAGTTTAACGCATCAGATACAGGCTGACTAAAATGAGATAAGGTAAGTTTAGTACTATGATGTTTTATTACGCCTGGAACAAACAGTTTTCCTTCTGCACTAAATTGAGGATTATACCACAAGTTTCCTTTTAGAGTTTGCCTGTAGTTAACAGTAATGGATTGTGCCCATCGGGGAGCAATATCTTTGTAGGCCGTCTTTATTTGCCGGTAGGCAGTTAATTGATAATAGGCTACATAGGCATTTCCTTTTCGGAATTCATCCGGCGTATTGGACTTATGAGAGATATTCAGGTGCAGCACACCTACATTGGGAGTTACTCCCATAAGGTATTTTCCATGGGTAAGATTCAGCGGAATTTTAGTACTTATCTGAAATGTACTTTCACGCCAGTTGAAATAGCTGGAATCTCTATATATGCCGCCCCGGTCACCAAAAGAGTAAGATAGATCTATCATTGGAAAAAATCCTGTATAGGAATAAGATGCTTTGAATCTCCCTGCCTGTTCATTTAAAGAATATTCATAACCAACCGACGCCACCGATGTGCTAAGCTTATTTTGAGATAAAAAGGTTACACCCGGATTAACGCCATAATCAGCAGTGCTCAAATAAACAGGAGACCAACTATGAAAGTTAAACAAGTGGGGTAATTTACGATATCGTGTTACCTGATACAATTGCTTATCTCCTTGTGTAAAATCTATTGGGCCATATTCCTGTGCTACCAATGGCTCTGTAAGTGGGTTCTTATTAATAGTTATTGATTGAAGTGGTATCCATTTAGCCCTATCTAAAGGCGCAGTAACTACATTTGAACCCATAGCTGTATAATCAGTGTAATATAAGGTTTTCCCATCAGGGGAAAGAGAAGGATGAAATGCACCAAACCGGGCTGAAGTAACCTGATAAATACTATCGCTTTCCATATCAAGTGCATATATATTATCAATACCGGAATACGCAGCCTGAAAGTAAATTATGTTTTTATGCAGCACCGGTAAAGCTATTTCAATCGCTGAGGGACTTGTAATATAGCTAAGCTCTTTGTGATAAAGATCATAGCTGGCAATACCCTTGCCTTCCGGAGTTAAGTAAACAAACAGCACCTTTGTATCATCATCCGACCAGGAAGGAGTAAATAATACATAATTACCTGGTGTTACAATTTTATCTAATACTTCTCCGGTGGTTGCATCAAGTATCTCTAAAGTATAATCATTGATCGGACTGATATGGATAGCAGCAATACGATCGGCCTCGTTGGATAAGGCAGGTGAAAAGTAATGCTTTCTTGTGCTTACCCTTTTCTTCTTTTTACTCAGTATATCGTATACCCAAATGTCGGAATAAACCCTGTTTTGCCAACGAATATCATAGTTATACTCCCACCAGGTAATCTTATTATTTTTGCAACTGATAGTAACATTATTTGAAAACCCTGGGGTATATATTACTTCTTCCTCACCCGTCTTTGAGATTGCGATAAACTTTTGTATCGTCCCCAGTCCTGCCTTTTCGGCAATAATGGTAGAATCATTAAGGAATTGAGGATATTTATAGTTAGTAAATTCTACCTTCTTTTCTTTATTAATGATATCAAAAGGCGTGTACGAATTATTCTTATATTGCAAGCTCCATACACTATCCAGCTCTGTCATTACTTCATCATACAATTCCCATTGGCCTTTTCCTGTTGCTCTTTTAAGCCCTCTTGAGAAAGGCGAAAAAGGAAACGGATTTCTGGCTACATAATTTACCGAAGTATTCAATACTTCAGCTCCATAGTTTTTTCGTATACCTGCCATTAAATGGTATCCTAATACATAATGATTAGGTACAAAGTCTTTGTAAGACCCAAAGTAAGCTTTCTCCAGGCTATATATTTTCTTTTCCAGAAACTGTGCTCTTAATGGCATGTAAAAAGAGGGTAATCTGCCTCTCCCTGAATGAGACAATGCAGTTTCTGTTGCCACTGCATCTCCTTCATAAAACCAACCAGGTAATAAAGCACTTACAGCGCCTACTGCCTGCTCTCCTAATACCACACCCAATATCTTCGTAATACCTTGGTTCAGTTTATCCATTTGAACGATATGCCTGAATTCATGTATGGCCAATTGCTCCAACCATTCCTGAGCATAATTATCCTGTGGAGGCATGGTGAAAAATTCAGAACGTTTGGGAGCCCATATAACCATACCATTTGCGTAACTGGAATGATTATGTAGTATGATAGAAATCTTTTTAGGTTGATGGTTTAAAGTGACAGAGGCATGGTCATATACCTTTTCAAGTATATTGGCTAATTTTTGTGCATTAAATTGGAACCCGGCGGGATAAATAATCTGAAAATTAGGAGTGTTTATCTGCTCCCACTTAAGAGAAGAAGGATCCTCTCCTAAGCTGTAATACTGAGCTATAGAAGAGGATCCTGATAATACTATAAATATTATAAAAAGTGATCTGAATATTAGCCGTTTGATAACTGTAATAGATTATAATTTTGCCAGACTTTCCAGCTCCATATCTTTAGCAATGGATTTCACAAAATCTGTATTTTCCTGGCCATCAGCGGTGATTGTTAAAAGGAAACGATCCCCTACTCCTAATATTAACTCTGCTGATTTCTCATTCTTTTTAAACACTTCCCAACCTGAAAGCCCGTCAATAGTAACGCTGTTCGCCTTTTGTGAATTATCTTCAAAAGACATTCCTGTTGACCAGATAGCAGTAGCAGCAGTATACATAGTGTAAGCTGCATTATAATCGATCAAAGAAACCTTTACCCGATTATCGTCCTTTCTATATATCTGCTCTATGGAAGAAAACGACATTCCTGGCATATTGGTAGTACTTCCCTTCGCTTCGCCATCTATCTCATATCCACTAATTGAAGGTAAGTATTTTTGTAATTCCTGATATGGCATTGCAAGCGTATCTCCTTTAGCTCTTCTTTCTTCTCTTTTCTTCTCGGCAGCCGAAATACTTTTTTCCAAATTTTCTGCCATCGCCGGTGCATTTGATATCAGTTCATATGCATTTTTTACCTCCCGTGCTTTTTCTCCACAAGAAATAATTAAAAATGACAACGCGGTCAATAATAAATAACTTTGCTTTTTCATGATTTTAAAATCCAATTTTTTGGTGCAATTATATCTTATATTAAAGGGGTTTCAAAATGGTAGAATCAATAAAAAATTACTTTTTCATAACAATCTGATTTTCTACTTTATCTCTTCCCTGAATACTTACGATGTAAAGCCCTGGAGGTAATTCGGAATCAAAACGGACATAATTTACT
>DATCKK010000598.1:0-3857 GCA_036562325.1 Cytophagaceae bacterium
GAAGCATTTACACTGGTTGGAACTGCCGTTGTGGAAGTTGCATTATTGGCAGTAAATGGATTTGAAGTAGAAGTAGTACTGTTACTTAATGTCCATGTATAAACAGTTCCTGTAGGTGCACCGGTAGATGCTGCGGTTAAAGAAATATTACTGTTATGGCAGTAAGGTGAGTTATTACCAGAAACTGTAGGAGCGGCGGGTACAGGGTTTACTGTAAGAGTGGCTGTGTTTGATTCTACTGGACATGTTCCGTTGTTGGTTACTATGACTTTGTAAACATAGTTGTTCATGTCTGCAGTTGTAGCGACAGTAGTAAAACTAGCAGTCGTACCCCCACTTCCATCACTTCCGGTTACGTTAACAAAACCAGTTCCTTTGTTTACTTGCCATTGGTAGTTTAGCGTTCCTGAAGCTAAACTGGCAGCTACAGAGAAGGTGATAGTGTTACCTTGACAAACGGTTCTATCCGCTGGTTGGGTTGAAATGGTAGGAAGAGTGCAACAGGGGTTTACATTAATTGTACTTCCTTTTCCACAAGGTAAAGTAGTAGTTTCCGAGTAAGTTTTAACAATAAATTCTGCTAACATACCTCCCGAAATTGATAGAACAGGAGTATTTAAAGCTGTCCCAGTCAATTGAGTTGTATTTACACCATTTACCGGCGTAACAACTACTGTATATGTGCCTGCTGAAATATTCCAATCGATTGGGGTGAGGGTAATTATTGTTCCGGGATCCTGGCTATTGGCCGGAATATTGACGGCATATGTGAGTGGTGTGCCGACCAGTTGATTAGAGGAGTTCCTTAATTCAAATATAAAATCGCCAGATCTGGCAGCAGGTTGCCATGGGGCGATATACCCCATTTTAAAAGAAGTAATGGAAGCAGTTCCAGAAGTAAGTGTAATATTTGTATTGCCTGTTGAAGTGCCATAATTAACAACAGTTCTTGTATCATTTATATTAGTGGTAGTTATTGTACCTGATGGTTCCACCCATACTTGTGATCCCCCTGGTGCCTGATAAGTATTTCCCATACTTAATAAAACGCCACCGAGGGCGGGATCTTTATCATACCACTTATAACTCCCCCCTGGAATTGTGTTACCAGTACCTGTTAATGTTGGATTGGGGCACGTCGATAAATCTACGGTGGCATTGGCAGTTACAATAGGTAAAACAGTTAATATTTTGGTGACTGTTTTTGGTGTTCCACAATTATCTTGAAGAGAAATCTCTAACGTCCAATCTCCTTGTTCATTAAAATTTGGATTAGCATTGGTGCCGGTAAAATTTTGAACTGGACTACCAGAAGGAGGGGTGAATTTCCAACTTGGGGTACCCGTATAACCACCAACTACATTTAAACTTAACGTGGGATTATCCCCGACACAAAGGGATTCATCGTCAATATTTACAGACCCTATTCTGACTTCAGCAATGCTTGTTACCAAACTCTTTAAAAAAGTTGGTAATCCCATGCCGACCGACAGATGCTGGTGTCCGGAATTTGTATCATTTATTTCAATATATTGACCATTATAGGTTGGAGTTGCATTGTTTGGATTTAAAATGACTCCTACATATTGGGGTGATGTTGCCCCTACATAATTGTAATCTTTTTTATTCACTGAATAAATATTTCCATCAGGCCCTAACTGCAAATGCCCAGTTTTAGAAATAAGATCGCCTGGCATTGTTGTGGCGTCCATTGCAGCTATAACAGTTGGTGTTCCTAAAGTTCCTGCATTAACTCCGTTAAATCTTAGTAACCTTGGCGTTTCACCACTATTTCCAACACCTGTAGAAACATATAAATATTGCCCATTTGGAGAAAATTCTAAACCATAAGCACTTGGAACACTGGCTGTTGAAGGATTTGAAATTGTTCCAGTAGCGATATCAAATGAGTATAAGGTAACTGCGCCTTCAGCTGCAACAGCCATTTGTGTGTAACATGAATTGAATTTAATATTCATTGCACCGCAATTCCCAAAAGTTGGACCTACGGTTTCGTCATGATCAAATACTACATTGCCATTGCTGGTAACTTTGTAAACTTTAAAGTTTCCATTGGCTGCCGGATTTCCACTTGCATCATGAATTACGTACCAATACTCGTCTGGATTGCTGGTTGGACAAGCAGCTTGGCCTTCAACTACAGAATTCGGAGCTCCGGGTACCGGAGTGCCATTATCTACTGTAACCGACTGAGTTGCAGCATTAACAGTTACAGTATAATATCTTGCTCCCCGGTTTGACCCGAATTGGGCATCCCCTCCACAACTATTTGGGATTGCGTCTACTGTAAATAATAAATATTGGTTATTTGTGCCTGGTTTAGGAATAACCATATTCCCTTGACACGCATCTAAGGTAGTTCCAAGGTCACTTTTGACAAGTGTATGGTCGAATCCATTGTATAAAAACTGGCCAAAGGAATAAAATAACAGGGTGCCGTTTGCATCAGAAACCGATGTGGATGATTCAATATTATAACCTGGATCTATGGTAGCCGTTCCGCCCGGATTAAATGATAATTTTATAAGAGTTGGCGGTGTAGTGCTAAAATCCAATTGAACGTTACTTCCCAAAACCCAATTGTTGGCATTTCCTTGCGCCATAGAAAAAATTGGAGGCAAAAGCATCCCCAGAATCAATAATAATCTTTTCATATTCTTATGTTAGATCAGTTTTTTACTAGTTTGAAGTCTTTGAATTTTAATTCTGCATTTTAGAATGAAGGTGACGGTATAGCAGAATTCAAAGAATAAATTGTTCTTTCCGAGAATATACTTGAATGAAAAAAAATGTGGAAAAAATTAGTAATATACCTTTTGAAATGTCGCTAAACCGTATCAACTTATCGATAGTCTTTATACCTGTTTAGGGTTTTTGTAATTGGTTGAAAGTCAGAATTTAATAGTTTTTTGTTTGATGTTATTTCCTGCTTCAGTACAGTAAGTAAATACACTTCTAAAGATTTCAGATTTTATCGGAAGGTTTAGTGATTTAGGATAAATTTGGTCAGGACAAAGGTTAAATTTAGTTCATCCTAAGAATCAACTTTTAGGGATTGACCAAATTTTTTTAGCCAGATTTGAATTAACAAAATTAAGAGTTTTTGAAGTATCCGAATGAAAGCTTAAATGGCGTCTGTCGTTTTTTTAGGGTCTTTTTGAAATAATACATTACATAGTTAATTATACATAGTGTGAATTTGAGATTACATAGTTATTATACATAGCGTGAATTTGAGTTTGAATAGATTTTGTTGAAAGTGATGAAATTAGGAGTGTTTTGTTACCAGTAGCGCTAAGGAAAGTGCTTAATCAAATTGGAATAGTCCAAAATTAAGCTGGCCGAAAATTCCGGAACTTTAGGTTGCTAAGATGTGTTTTTGGTGAAAATTTTATTAAAGTTGAGCATTTGGTATAAATTTTGAAAAAAATAATCGGGTTTTTTGAGATTGAAATCCAGTTGTTTATGTGGAAAATCGAAAACCTTCTAAATTTTTTTTAAACCTACTGTTTGCATTTAATAAAAACTTATCTACCTTTGCAGCTCCTTCACACGGAAGGTAGAGAAAAAGAACAAAAATAAATTCTTGGTATAGTTAAATAACTAGGAACTTAAGCAAAGTGGTATCAGTTATGCTTAAAGCCTAAATGAAAGCCAGAATTTCGTTCTGATTAGATCTTGAAATTAGTTATATGATTTAGTCACAATTCCGGAAACGGAAAAAGTTCTTTGAATTATTGTACAAGAATAGCAAACCGCTTGAGGATAAGTTAATTTCCTTAAGAGAGTACAGGACATCAGACACATTGTTGGTCAGTACGAGATACTGGTCAGTC
>DATCKK010000606.1:0-8431 GCA_036562325.1 Cytophagaceae bacterium
CATCTACATCTACCCCGCCAATACCTGCTCTTCCTCCAATCAAAAATGCAGGGGTTGTGCGAAAGCTGTTATATAGGTTTACAAACTCTGCAGGATCGTTTTTAATTTCATATTCAGGATTCAGCTTGAGAAACTCTAACATTGCCTTTTCCGCTTTCTCTCTTTCATTAAAATATAAATAGGTAAGCGTAAGCAGATAATATGCACTCGTTTTTTCCTCTTTAGTAAAACCATTTTCGATACAGGGCTGAAGCATATCCGCTATTTCAAATATTCTACCCTGATCGTAAGTATTCTGAGCTTTCTTAAGCGTCTGGGTACAATTATTTTCAGTACTTTGCGCTTTTACCAACCCAGGCAAAACAGCGATCAATAAAAAAGTGTAAAACGATTTACGGGTTATAAAAAACATTTTATAAAATAATTTTATTTGATTCCTTCTCCCTGTGGTTTATCCAGACAGGTTCTTTCATATTTCACATCACTTCCTACAAACTGCTCCCACTCTTTTGCATCAAGGTTCCTGTTTACTTTATCACAAAGTATATCTTTAATGAGTTCTATGTTTGTTGGCCATACTCTTATCTGTCCATCTTTACAACCGGCAAGCAGTTTATCACCATCAGGTGTAAATTCTATTGACCATACCCAGTCGTCATGATCTTTTAAGACGATCGGAGGATCGTATATACTCATCATATTCCAAATGCGGACTGTTTTGTCAAAGCTACCAGTAGCCAGTTTATCTCCTTCATTGGAAAAGCGAATATTATTAACACGTGCCGTATGTCCGGGTAAGGAAGCGAGAAGTGTTTTAGTGCTCATATCCCAGATTCTCACTACTCCTCTTTCATTGCCGGCAGCCAATAATGCTCCGTTCTTACTGTATGCAAGAGAAACTATTGGCGTACTTTGCGGATCCTGAAACAATAAAGACTGACTGTTATTATTATCTCTGTTTATCATTACAATTTCACCATTCCCTTTTCCGATGACAATATCATTGTTGACAGGGCTAATGGCAATTGTATTTACTTTAGCATCACTGGTAGTAATCTCTTCCGATTTTTCAAGATTCCAGTATAAAACTTTCTTATCATTACCCACAGAGATAATCCCTTTCGAATCCGGAGTGAATCCGACAAACCAGGTTTCGGTAGTTTTTGCTTTTAAAATCTTTGGATTACTGCCAGGAGTCGTAAGATCAAACAATTGAAGGTAAGCATAATCACCACCACTTACGAGATATTTATTATCCGGGCTTACCGCAATTGCTTTATGCACCATACCCGGAGCTTCAAATACTTTAGTGAAAGAACTTTCTTTTTTCTTCACATCCCACTTCACTATTTGTCCATCACTACCTGCCGAATAGATATGCTTCCCTGTTTTGCTGGATGCTATAGACCGAACATTCTGGCCGTGTTGTTTCAAACTGGCTAAAGTAGGATCATCCACATTTTTCACAGCATAATACATAGCATCATACACATCAGGATCATTCGGTTTTCCTCCATGATTTTTATTGAATAGATATGCCTGCTGTGCAACAAGGCTCTTCTTATCTTTCTCCGTAATACTTACCGATTTTATAGCCATGGATTTGGCAATAGAAAGCATTCTCAGGTTAAAGGCTTTGCGCTCTTCCGTTATGGCTATTTTATGAGCCTGTTCTGCTTTTTCCTTTTCTTTTAATGCATTATCTGTTGCCAGTTGAGCTAATAACTTCTGATGGTTAGCTTCTTTCGCATTTTTTTCAGCTAACTCTGCCGCTGCTATAGCGATCTTGGTTTGTTTCTCGGCTTCTTCTGCATTTTTCTGAGCAATTTCACTTTGCTTTTTCGCTATGATTGCTTGTTTTTGCGCCTCTTCCGACTGTTTTCTGGCTTCAAGCCGTTGCTTGTCTGCTTCGCGTCTTTGCTGCTCTCCGTATATAAAGAATAAAAATGCCACAACCGCACCTAATCCCAGCACAATAGCGGTTATTCTGGCTGCAATAAGCCTTCGCCTTTGCATTTTCTCTTTCATGATCTGCTCCCGCTCGTACTCTTTCTTACTAAAGTCAAGGAACAGCATCGTGCGTTCATAAGCATTGTGATATCTCAATCCCCAAACAGGTGACGGATTTTGTTCTGCCTGCCAGTTCAAAGCTATTTGAAGATCCGGTGGCCTCCAAAGTCCTGCTTTGCCCAACTGATGCATTTCAGCAGCTTCCGCTAATCGTAAATATAACTTTACGGACTCCGCTTCTTCTTCCACCCATTTGTTTAACATTACCCATATCCTCATTAAGCTTTCATGGGAAATGTCTATCACACTATTTTCATCCAGTTTTATATTATAAGGAGGCATTAACAAGGTCTTTCCCGGTTTTCGGAAGTGATCAACTACTTCGATTACTTCTTCCATCGGAGCACCTGCAATGACAGCAATGTCCTTTAGCTTGGTAGGCCTTCTTACTCCCCTTCCTTCTTCTCCTTTCTCTGTGATAGTTTTAAATATTTTTTCACAAATCTTCTTCTGCTTTTCGTTCAATTCATTATACGCTTCATTAGCATGAACGGAAAGGGCTTTCTTCATTCCTCCTATAGCTTCATAATGGCTTATATCCATTGCTTCTATGGAGTCTGATGTTCGCTGCCAGTAATCCCAAGTCCTCATCAATGCGTGCTGCATAATAGGAAGCGCATCTGCATTGTCTCCCACATCGTTCAAAATCTGTTGTACCAAATGGTCATCGATCTTTCCTCCCATCACCGCTATTGGCCCAAGTATAGCCATCTTCTTTTCTTCCCGTACCATTTGGGGAATCAAAAACTGGCTATCGTTAATAAGCATGGTGAGCTTAGGGAATTGGGAACAGTCTCCTACAAAGTCCGAACGCATGGTAATAACCACATAAACCGGAACTTCTTTTTGGATGGCCGCTTCCGTGATCAGTTTAATAAAAGCGGCAGCTTCATCGGTAGCATGCTCATCGGTATTTTTAAATCGGAATAGCTCCTCAAACTGATCTATAAAAATCAGATAGTTTTTAGGTTCTTTTCTGGCTTTCTGCCTGATGAGCTCTACTAATCCGTTGGAACTACCCCTTAAAGTAAGGTAGTTCATATTTCTCACTATTTCCTTTCTTTCCTCTTCAGTTTGCTGCTTCAGCTCATTTTCACTTATGGCATCAGAAAGGTTCTTTATAGGCGATACCCCCGGACGACAAATAGCCACTTCCCACTGAGAGGAAAATTCAGTTTTGTAATCTCCATAAAGTATAGGCAACAAGCCACAATACATAAAAGAAGACTTACCTATTCCCGATGTACCAACCACTGCCACAAACCGGTGATCAACTAACTTTTTCACCACTTCATCTATCTGGCCTTCTCTTCCAAAAAACAAGTGACTTTCTTCGTACCTGAAAGGCCTTAATCCCGGAAACGGATTAGCTTTTTCTATGGTAGTCTTCGTTCCTGACCCAACTTTTTTAGTCGAAATCATATATTTGTTGTTTTATTTTGCTTGATAAAAAAACGGCAACAGCTGGTTATACTCCAGATTATTTCCTGCCGGTATTCGTACAACATCTTTAAACAGTCCATCCGAAGGCAGTTCCTGATTTTCGAATGTCAATACCCCTCTCTTTACAAATGTACTGGTATACTCCCAACTTTTTAATTTATATACTTCGCACATTTTACTTCTCAACCAACTGGGCTTCTCATTCCGATAATAAAAAAGAACCGAATTACATTGTCTCAATTCATCCTTAAAAGTATTGCGCATCCCATCATTTAATTTTACATCACACCCAAATACTTCCAGCATCTTCTTGACTGCTTCGGCACCTTCGATATTTTTTTCGCTATTAACTATATAAACTATTTTCTTATCAATCAACAGATTTTCATTACCGGAATTAGGTGTACCGGATCCTCCATTTTTCGGGCCTTCCGGAACATCTGTTAGCTTCTCAAATATGATATCTTTTAACTCTTCCACTGAACTTCTCACTACATCTGCCCCCGCATAGAGTTTTTTATTTCTTTGAATCTGCTCTAAAAATTTAATTTGTTTTTCATTGGTCACAATTAAATTATCAGGCATCCACATCACTCTTTTGAACTGAAAATTTCTGGTATCTTTTTTTGAGGAATAATAGTCTGCAGCTACTCTGTTTTCAAGTTCTATCAATGAAGCTTCACCCGGTGCAGCCTCCAGGTATAATTTCCCAAACAAATGAATGGACAAAGAACATTTACTCAGGTAATCCATAATCTGCTTTTCAGCTTCTCTCGGTTTGGCGGGAACAGCCTTATCCGGATATACATCATATCCCATCCTGATAAGTTCTCTTCTCACTTCCTCTTTAACCGGTGTCAGGTCAGGTGATGCCTCAGCTAAATATACTGCTTTACCTTTCTTCAAAGTCTGCCCTTTCGAAGCTTTCAGAGATCTTTCAATCTCATTGACCAAATCGTAGATCTTAAATAAAAAAAAGTTCAGGGTTTCTCCTTCCCACAGCTTATCTCCTGCTATCTCCAAGCCTGTATCGGTATCTACCACATACATTTTCATCACCTTAAGTTCCGGGAACGTAGATGCCACCTGATTTAAAATACTACCCTCCCGTATCAGGCCAATTACCAGCTTACCTGGTTCTTCCTTTGCATTTTCAATTGACTTGTGAATCCTGTCTATATAACCTGCATCAGAAAAAATCTCACTACTTAATATCGGAAGGTGCACAGAAACTATATTAGTTAACCCCGAAGAAAAATCCATATCTTCGGACATCATACAATTCAGGCCTTTCTGCTCCAAGCCATAAAGAAGATACTTCCTTACATAATCAAGCCATTTGCCGGTATCTTGCTGGTATGAAGTAAGCTTTGCCTGGTCAATTGAAATACGAATTGTAGGCTCTATATTATGCATATACTTCCTTTTCCTGTTTTCCTAATTTATTATTCACATATCTGGATCTGGCTACTTTTATCATTGACCAAGGTATCTCTTCGTAAAATGACATAAGTTCATTGAATTCTTCCTGCCTGATCTTATACAACTCTGTATCTGTCACTGCCCTGATTTCAACAGAAGAGTCGTAATCTGTGAGTAATTGATAATTATGTATAAATTGTTTCTGCTCGTAGACTGCTATATGTTGGCCGTCCTTCAACATCTCCAGTTTTCCGGATCGTACCACATAATAATCCAGATTGTCCGGAGAATCTGTTTTTATCAAACTTTCACCTTGCCTCAAAGCCTGAAACTCCATCACTCTCGCTACCTCCATCAAAACGATGCCCGGTATATATCGAAAATCCTCTACTTCGTTCATAAACTTGATCATCTCCAACTTCAATGAAGGTGCACTAAAATGATCTGTTGTAGCATCTATAACAATCTTACCTATAAGATCTTTACTAAAACCTGCCCCCAATTCTCTTTTAAACCGCTCAAAGGTAGTTTTAAATAATTCCGGAGCTTTAATATAAAGTGCTACTGCCGCCGTCTCACTTAGCAACGGATCAGGATTTATCACATTGGCCAGGAATATATCCAGATTAACTTCTCCCTTTTCATCAGTCAGTTCTCTGATGGCACAGGCTTTAGTCCATCGGTTAACATACTTGTAATCCCGCTGAATAAGATCGTATAAAACATCCAGTTTGGGCAAAGGCTCGGAAGGAAAATGTTCCTGCATCTTCCAGACTTTATCCTCATAAGAGCTTGTATTCAACAGAGGCAATAAAAACACTTTTATTTCATCAGCAAGCAATACTTCAAGTAGCTCTATGGCGTATTCGCTCTTTTCAGGATCTTCCGAAAATATATTTTCCTTAATCAGGCTCACTGTTTTCGGATCGTACAACAGCGAAAGAATTTTAAAAATACTATCGTAATTACTGTCAATCTCTGATTTTACGGCTGATAATAATACAGTCGAAGTGCCTGCATATTCAAGATCCAGAAAGGCCGACATATTCCATACCAAAACACTACAGTACTCTTCCAGTTCGGCTTTTAGCTCCAACACTCTTTCTCCGGTAATATTGAATCCGGAACGGCTCAAGGCCTGAAATGCTGCCTTACTCACATTCTGGTTACGATAAGTAAGCTTTTTCAACAATAAATGCACTGCCTGGTCTGTACACAATCTTCCATATGCCTGCACTATTCTTAACTGAATCTTTTCATCCTGTCCGGTAAGATAAAATGCATTTTCCAAGGCCGGAAACATCTTTTCACCGGTTTGGGTAACTGCAGATACGGCCGCATTTCCATACGATGAATCTCCCAGCTTTTCAATCAGGTTTTTCTGTAGGTCTATATTAGAAGTATTAGCAGAAGAAGCTACCGCCATGTACCTTACTTTAGGGTCATTATCGCGGAACAATTTATTCAACAACCTTGGCTTCATACTGTCTTCAGCATAAGCTGCCAACAGTGCACCAAACACCCGCTCCTGTCTTAACTTGGACAAGGTAAGTTGTTCTATATACTTTACTTTTTCCAGGCGAAACTCCGCTGCTTTTAATTGTGCATGTACTTTATCAACCAGATCCCTGTTTCTTAATATAGGGTAATATTTGGAAACTTGTATTCTCTCTAATACAGGTATAGCAGGCAACAGGGAAAGTGCCGAAGCTTCCAGCAAAGCTATTTTCTGAATATCCTCATCATAGTTTTCCAACAATACCAGTAATACCTCTTTGTAAACTATGGGATCAAGGATTTTCAATATATTCAGATGTATTATTACTGACTTACTATCTGCCCCCGGAATGATCTTTTTAAGTTCTCCTGTAATGCCCTCGGAAGCTTTATCTTTTTTCTCCAGTTCCCGTTCTGAATCCAGAGTAACTTTTAGCTTTTCCCGATAAGCTTTATTCATTTTGAAAGTAATGAATGACCAGATGGCGATAATTCCAAGAAGGAAGTATGGAAGGTATTCAAACCCTGCATAATAAATAACTGCAATAATTATGAGCCCCGCTACTACTTTACCCGCTTCTCTGACTACTCTTTCTATTTTGGACTGAACATCTCCCCGTAACAACTGGTCTAAGGGCATAAAAAAGAAACGGAAAGTTGAAAACTCAACTGAACGATATAAACTATAGGAAAGTAATTTCGAAATGCATACCAGCATGAACAGGAAGAAGAAAGTAGAATGGTCTTTATCGTAACCTTCCACTGTGCCAAGTACTCCATAAATAGCTGCAAACAAAGCAACCAACACTGGAAGTACCATTAAAGTTACCAGATACCCATATTTTTCGTTTATCCATTTCCCAATCATTTGTAATGCAAAACTCAAACCGATCATACCGGCTGCGAATCCTGCAAGAAATGACAGCCTGCTATGCATATCCGCATATTGCATATTGGCGAATTTGAGGTAAGTATAGTCTACAATAAAAAAAGTAATGGCGGAAAACAAAGAGAATAATGCCAGTATGAGAATATAAGGTTGCCTGATAAGCTTTTTGTAATTGTTATAGGCTTTAATATACTGAACATTGATTACTACTTTTTTCAGATCGGGGTATTGATAGGAAACGATTATCAGGGTAAATAAACAAAATATAAGACTATAAGAAGCCCAGATAAGAAAGTAGCCGGTATTCGCAAAGTAGCTTTTACTATCTGCAAGAGCAATAATAATTAAAACTCCAACAGACGCCAATACCAAACCTGTTTCGGCAACAGTACTAACTCTTTTGGACTGTGCCACATCAAAAAAGCGGTCAAACAGACTCCAGAATAATAAAAACCCAAGGGTAGTAATTGGGCCGGCAACCACAAAACCCACATAAATAATCCAGGAACCTACCCCACCGGCAAAGGCAATGTAAGTAGACAATGTAATTACTACCAGTACAATCAGGGTCAATAATGAAATTTTAGTATAAGATACCCAGTTTTGAATACTGATATAAGTATTGGTAGCAAATATTCCCAGCAACCCTGAACAAATAATTGCGCCTGGCAGATAAGTTGGGTCATAGGTATCCAGAAAATTTGCTACAGCAGCAAGATCAAATAAAGTTATTGATATACCCAGAAAGAATCCAAACAAAAGCATCCACAGCAGGAAAGGAATTTCATCTCCCTCAACTTTTAGTGCCTTCTTCAGGATTTTGATCATATAGAAATAGAATTTAAATGAAAATATCTTGTAAAAAATAAAGATATTCTCTTCCCCTTAAAAAATCTCCTTACAAATATAAGAATATTGAGTTTACAAGCTATGATTTGAAAAATAAATTACTGCTTATTTTGATAAATCCGTTAACAAAAAAAATTCAACTACAAAGACTTCCATTAAAAATAATTTAAAAAATCAGAATAAATTCAAGGATATTAAAAATAGGGTTTTATCAATATTTTCACTTTTACTAAAATCCCGGGGAAAGGAGCTGCCCCCTCT
>DATCKK010000619.1:0-1893 GCA_036562325.1 Cytophagaceae bacterium
ACCTCAGGGTAATTACTGTATTTCTGTTAGCCATTTTTTCATCTGTCTCTCTATCAGGGCAGCATGTCGTTGTTAAGGGAAAAGTTTATTCAGAATATGGAGAGGTTTTGGCGGGGGCAGTTGTACGGGTAGTTAATTCCGATTTTTGGGTTATCAGCTCAGACTCTTCTGGTTTTTATCATCTATCCATTCCACGTCAAAATGGCTTAGTCATAGAGGCACGCTTTTTGGGCTTTCATCCTCAACAAGAACCATTGGATTTAACAGGTAAAGATGAGGTAATTCTTGACTTTTTTCTTAAATCGGATGAGAACTGGTTGAAGACAGTTGAAATAGTAGGTAATAAAGAAAGCAGCCTTCCAGGTATCAGCACTCTTAAAATTGATCCCAAAATACCCAAATACCTTCCATCGGCTTTTGGCGACTTTAACAAGGTTATAGCCACGATAGGCTTTGGAGTAGCTACCAACAGCGAACTAAGCTCTAATTATACTGTGCGGGGAGGTAATTACGATGAAAATTTGGTATATGTGAATGGGCTGGAGGTGTACAGGCCTTTTTTGGTAAAGAGCGGACAGCAGGAAGGATTGAGTTTTGTAAATCCCGATCTGGTAGAAGACATAGAGTTTTCAGCGGGAGGCTGGCAACCTAAATTGGGAGATAAGTTGTCATCGGTACTATCGGTAAAATACAGAGAGCCCAAAAAGTTTAAAGGAACATTTACTGCCGGATTATTAGGTGGGGCTATACATTTTGAAAACAGGTCTGCCAATAAACGATTCAGTTATCTGGTGGGGTTACGGCAAAAAAGCGCTCAATACCTTTTGAATACACTTCAAACCAAGGGAGAATATAAGCCAAAGTTTTATGATGTGCAGTCCATGTTTACTTACGACCTCACCAGCAAAGCCAACTTTAACTCTACTCCTAAAAAGACTACACTTTCGCTGTTATTAACCTATGCAAGAAACAGGTATCTGGTAATACCATCTTCCAGGGAAACGAGTTTTGGTACCAATGATCAGGTACTCAGGTTGAATGTGGATTTTGAAGGCCAGGAGATCATGAATTATGATAACTATCAGGGTGGATTGATACTGGCACATAGGTTTTCTCAAAAATTTAAGGCAGACTTTTCCCTTTCTACGCTGTTTAGCCGGGAGGTTGAAAACTATGATCTTATTTCCAAATATCGGTTATGTGAAGTAGTTACTGATCCTAACTCTATTCAGTTTAATCAATGTGCTTTCGAACGAGGTACGGGTGGTTTGTTGGATCATGCAAGAAATGAGTTAAAAGCCAATGTAATTACATTGAAGCATACGGGTACTTATGCTTACAATGCTTATCACACCATTGAATACGGAGTACAGTTAGGGAAAGAAGAAATAAGTGACCGGCTTTCTGAATATTCTTATCTTGATTCAAGTGGTTTCGTAGCTATTACTAAATATATTAATGCAAGTGCTGGTATTTCCAGTTACCGGCCACAGGCTTACATTCAGCATCAATACACTCCTGATTCCTCGCATTTTCTTACTTATGGTGTTCGTATAAATTACTGGACTCTTAATAATCAGTTATTGGTAAGCCCAAGAATCCAATACGCATGGAAACCTAAATTTAATGATAGGCTTACTTTAAAAGTAGGAGCAGGCGTATATCAGCAACCGCCATTTTTTAGGGAATTAAGGGATGCCAGGGGGAATATAAATGAAAGCGTGAAAGCTCAAACTTCTTATCACCTCATTGCCGGATCTGACCTGCTTTTTAAAGCATGGAACCGTGATTTTAAATTCAGTACAGAGGCTTACTATAAGTATCTTGAGAATGTAATACCTTATGATATTGATAATGTGCGTTTGCGTTATTTTGCATTGAACAATGCACGCG
>DATCKK010000677.1:0-3639 GCA_036562325.1 Cytophagaceae bacterium
TAGATTTTTACCACCTATCTGTGAGTATTTAGTTTCTTGCAATTTCGGATGCCATAAGTAAGCTTCTCCTTTGGGATGCCATTCCATATTGATCTCATGAAGTTGTGTGTTGTGGGTTAAAAAGATCACTTCACACTTTAACTGCTGTTTAGCTTTTTCCGATAAGGAATCGTTTACTTGCTGAAACAGTTCAATATAATCCTCCTGCCAACCATCATAATAAATAACCGGTGAAAAGTTCAGGTGAACCTCATATCCCGCATCTACAAAATCATTTACTGCTTCTATCCGGTCTTTGATCAGAGAGGTTCTAACATCTACTACCGTCGCGACTTTCTGAGGCATTAAACTAAAACGTATTCTGGTTTTTCCTTTTGGATCGTAGGTTAGTAATTTGCGATTGACATACTTGGTGGCAAATGTAGCTTTGGCATTGGGTATTTCTGAAAACCAATGAATGATGTCTTTTACATTATCACATACGCCCGCATCGATGGAGCAGTCTCCATTTTCGCCAATTTCGTAAACCCAGCAGGAAGGGTCAATTTGGTCCTGGTCATATTTAATACCTTGCCGTGTTGCGTGGCCTTTCAGATAATGCACTATCTTCTCTATGTTTACAAACAAGCTTATAGGGTTGGCAAAACCTTTTCTTCTCGGAACGTAGCAATAGGAGCAAGCCATGGTACATCCGTTAGACAAAGAAGGAGCGACAAAGTGAGAGCTTCTGGAATTGGGCCGGCAGGTCAGGCTTTTTTTAACTCCCAATACTAAAATGTTTTTCTTGATTTTAATCCAGTCTTCTATAGAGCCTGCATTGCCATGTAAATTGGGAATTTTCCAGTGGGAGGGTACTTCTGTAATTTTGGCTCCTGAAAATTTTTCCAATATTTCCTGTCCTCTTGTATAATTATACACTTCCGGTTCCAGGTAGATCTCTTTGATATCGAGTAACTGATAAATATCTTCTTTGAATGACATGAATTAACAGGAAGGTTGTAATTAATAATGTTATCTATCCAATAAAGGTTCAGTTAATTCTATGATATCCTTTAAGATATTAATTGAATCTGCCTTGGTTAAGAGTTTTGTGTGTGTTTGGGGGAAATTAAAAACAAATAATGCTGTTATTCTAAAAATACATAATAAAGCCTTATTTTTAACCATCAAAATAGAATATGACATTCTCTGAGTTTCACTTAATACTTCATTTTGTATTGCCCGTATTGGTTGCATACCTGTTTTTCCGGAAAGAATGGAAGGTTGCCGCCATTATAATGGTGTTAATGAATATTGTGGACGTTGATCATTTACTGGCAACCCCTATATTCGATCCGAATCGATGCAGTATCGGGTTTCATCCACTGCATTCCTATTATGCAATAGCTGTTTATGCAGTTTTGGCACTATATCCTGTTACCCGATATGCAGGAATAGGTTTGTTGCTGCACATGGGGCTTGATTATGCCGATTGTTATTTATAGGTAGTCCTGAGCAACCTCTTTAGACAAAGTATTACTCTCAGTATATGATTTTAATGGCCTGATTTTTCCCCATGTCTGAATTTAAAACCACATTGTGAGTTCTTTCGCTGTCGGTAATTTCGATGGCACCGGTATTCGGTGGGGAGCTACCGAGATTTATTGCATACATGATTAATATATTCTCTCCCGGATTTACTTTTAGTTGGATAATATGCCCTTCGTTAGTAAGCGTGAAATTCTCCAATACCCATTTTCCGTTTAAGTTGAGAGAGATAATATCTCCGTCCTCTGCGGCATCGTCGTATATTTTAGCGTCTATATATATGTCGGAAACGGTAATAGTTTCTTTTATTTCATAGTTTTTAGGGTGTAAATTTCTTCCTGGTATCGGAATGAGTACCCCGATGGTATTACTTTCGTTTTGCTGCTCATTTTCCGTATGGAAATTCATACGAATATAGCTTAAAGCGGCAGTATCTGCCGAACTGGCAAACCGGTAACAATATTTGAAAGTGATGGTGGAATTAGAAATGGAAATTACTGAGTCTGTTTTGAAAATTAAAGGTCGATGCGTAATGTTACTCATTTCGGTGTCATTGGTATCTACAAATTTCGCATCCACTTCTACCAGGTGAATACAGTCCCGGTCGCCATTATATTTGAATGTGATTTCAACAGTGCGGTAATTGGGGTCATTGCCGCAAATGGCTGATGACACAAAGTCATAAGTAGGGTTAGATATGGTAAAATCTTTACATTTTATTTCTATTATATCCATATCCAGGATTTTATCCGTGCATCCGAAGTAAAAGATGCAGGCAATTGCAGGAATGAATAAATATAAGATCTTTTTCATAAGTACATTCTTTAAGGCTTAACCAGTATTTCCAAGGCGCCACTTTGTTCCAGATTTGATTCAAGTACCACAATCTGCTCTTTGTTTCCATCATGGACAGAGATAGATGCTGTGTTCGGTTTATATTTACCCAGATTCAGCGCATAGAGTACCAGGTGATTTTCTCCTTCTTTTAATGTTACGGTAAATTCTTTTTTCGCTTTAGTGAGCGTGTAGTTTTCTATGATCCAGTTACCGTTGATGTTAAGAGAGATAATATCACCGTCTTCGATACTATGATCCCATACTTTGATGGTTACATTGCTGCTTTTTACCTTGATTTTATTGGTGATGTAATAATCTCTTCCACCTACTACCTGATCTGTTTTAGGTTTATTTTCTTTCACTACAGGGCCCAGATCATCCGGTACCTGATTTTCCTTATCATCCCTGATTTCTTTTTGTTTTACTGGACGTTCTTTTTTAGGCTTGTATCCAAGCAGGAAGTTGTATTTGAAGTTAAAAGTAAGGTAGGAACCGTTTGCAACGAATTTATCTTCCTGAATGACATTTCCACCGGAGCTGACTTTGTAACTACCTTCCATAAGATTGCCGAAAGCATAATTGTATTTCATGCCTATACTTACAAGTCGGTTTTTCTTGGTGAACCATTGTAGCCCCACTTCCGGAGTTACCGAATAATAATTATTGCTATAGTTTGTCGTAATATCCACATCTTCGTTATCCTGAACAAAATAGGAATGTTCTGTCAGTGAAGAAGCTCCTCCGGTCAGGTTATACAATCCTGTTGCCTGAAAATAAAGAAATGTTTTAGGATTGATAGGTTTGCTGTATTGAATTCCGAAGAAGAAAGTATTGTAGGTGTTTCTGTTAACAATATCTACTACGAATCCCGGATGCCTTTTTTCAAAGTTGTGGTCTTTAAGTGCCCATCGTTGTCTGTGAAATCCGATACCTGATTCAAGGGTTATCCGATTGGCTATCCTATATTGAATACTAATGTTCCCTGCTACCATAGTCCCAAGCTTTTTAGTACGGAGTACATCCCTCTGTTCCTGGAAACTACGTTGAAACACTCCGTAATCGCCGGAAAAGCCTAAAAAGAGATGTTGTTGGCTAAAAGCAAATTGAGCAATTAACAGCAGATTTATCAGAAGTAAACATTTCTTCATATTTCTTTATTTGGAACTTTAAATATAGCATACGATATGCCAAAAAGTGGTAAACATCCTCTTCTACGAAAAACAGTTGAAAAGTTTTAGAGTTAATCAAAAATATTTGAAACCTAAATTACTATAC
>DATCKK010000621.1:0-1619 GCA_036562325.1 Cytophagaceae bacterium
GGTACAGGCAGCCAAACAATTTGTAGAAGTTTTAAAATCAGTAAGAATATAAGCAATGGAACCATTAGTTATAGCAGGTAAAACATTTTCATCAAGATTATTTACCGGAACAGGGAAGTTCAGTTCAAGTCAGATAATGGAAGAAGCATTGCTGGCTTCTGGTTCAGAGCTTGTAACCGTAGCATTGAAAAGAGTTAACCTAAAGGATAAAGAAGACGATATTATCACACATTTAAATCATCCCCAGTTTAATCTTTTGCCCAATACTTCAGGAGTACGAACTGCCAAAGAAGCAGTATTTGCTGCGCAACTTGCAAGGGAAGCATTAGAAACCAACTGGCTTAAGCTAGAGATACATCCCGATCCTAAGTATTTATTACCTGATCCTATAGAAACTTTAAAAGCAGCTGAAGAGCTTGTAAAGCTTGGGTTTATAGTACTTCCATATATCCATGCCGATCCGGTGTTATGTAAAAGATTAGAAGAAGCAGGTACTGCTGCAGTTATGCCTTTAGGCTCCCCTATTGGTTCCAATAATGGACTTCAGACAAAGGCTATGCTAGAAATTATCATTGAGCAAAGTAAAATTCCCGTTATAGTAGATGCCGGTATAGGCGCTCCTTCTCATGCCGCAGAAGCACTGGAAATGGGGGCAGATGCCGTATTGGTAAATACGGCTATTGCAGTTTCGGACAACCCGGTACAAATGGGTAAAGCCTTTAAGCTCGCAGTAGAAGCCGGCAGAATGGCTTATGAAGCCAAACTTGCCAAGTCAATAAAACATGCGGTAGCAAGTAGTCCGTTAACTGCATTTCTTGATTGATCAATAAACAGTTATCAATTGAGGTTTTCTTAATGACAAATAACTTAAACAAAAATCAATCTTACTTTAGGAACTTTCCCCTTCTCTTTTAAGAGCAGGGCCAGGATGAGGTAACAAAATGAATAACTTCATTGATATTTATAAACAGTACAACTGGAACCAGGTAGAAGCGAGTATATACTCCAAGACAGAAAAAGAGGTGCTTCTTGCTCTCAATAAAAAGAAGAGAGACCTGGAAGACTTTAAAGCATTAATTTCTCCGGCCGCAGCTCCTTATCTTGAGCAAATGGCGTTGCTGAGTCATCAGTTAACACAGAAACGATTTGGCAAAACAATTCAAATGTACATACCTATGTACTTATCCAATGAATGCCAAAACATCTGTACCTATTGTGGTTTCAGTCTAGACAATAAAGTAAGGCGCGTTACCCTTACCGATCAACAAATCCTGGACGAAGTTAAAGTGATTAAATCTTATGGCTATGATCACATTTTATTGGTAACAGGAGAAGCAAATAAAACAGTAGGTGTAGATTATTTTAAAAATGTCATTAAACTAATTGAACCTTATTTCTCACATATAAGCCTTGAAGTACAGCCCCTGGAGCAGGAAGAATACGAAGAACTTATTCCTCTTGGACTAAACACTGTTTTGGTTTACCAGGAAACATATCACGAAGAAAACTACAAGCTCCATCATCCGAAAGGGAAAAAATCTAATTTTGAGTATAGGCTGGAAACCCCTGACCGGTTAGGGAAAGCAGGCATTTATAAAATAGGTTTAGGAGTATTGTTA
>DATCKK010000624.1:0-3147 GCA_036562325.1 Cytophagaceae bacterium
AAACCATACCCATTTAATGAAAAAGTTTGGAGAGCGTAAGTATTTGCACAGTGTATTAAAGGAGGTTTAAATATGGACAACAAACAACTTCAACAAGAAACCAGTCTTGTTATATCAAAAGCAACTACACTAACCATAAATAACAACAAAGATTATGAGTTTGCCGGAAGTATGCTTGTTGAACTCAAAACCTACATGAAGAAAGTCCAGGATTTCTGGAAAGATGCAAAAGAAGCGGCTCACAAGGCGTGGAAGAATATTTGTGAAAAAGAGTTTGCCATGCTTGAACCACTGAAAATTGCAGAAGGAGAAATAAAATCAAAGATGGCTCAATACCAAAGAGAGCATGAAGCAAAAGAACGAGCTATCCGTGAGGAACTTGAGAGAAAACAGAGGGAAGAAGCGGAACGACTACTGAAAGAAGCACAGGAGAAAGAAGCGGCAGGGGACAAGCTGGGGGCTGATTTGTTGTTGGCACGGGCTGAACTCCTTGACCAAACTGCCCCTGTCGCAGCATTTCAAAAGGCGACAGCAAAAGGTGTAAGCAGCAGGAAGGTTTGGAAAGCCCGGGTTGTGGACGAAACACAAGTACCTACTGAATTTGCGGGTATTGTAATAAGACCCGTAGATGTAAAAGCTTTAAATGAATTGGCAAAAGCAACAAAAGGCAAAGCAAAAATTCCCGGCGTGGAATTTTACGAAGAAACAATAATGAGTGTAAGGGGGAATAAATGATGTTTAACCAGGAAAACCAATCTTTAGCGGTAGTATCACAACCTACACAGGGTAATCTGCAAGTATCATCTGATGTCGGAGCAGCCTTAGCAACACGACAAGCTCAAGAAGTACAGGCAATGGTAGTCATGGCGAAACGCTTTCCGAGAGATATTGTAGAAGTTGAGAAGAAACTGATACAAGCTTGTAAAAGACCGAAACTTGCAGAAATTGCAGTATACGAATATCCGAGGGGCGGAACTAAGGTAACAGGGCCGTCTATCCGTTTAGCAGAGGCCGCAGCGCAGGCCATGGGGAACATAGATTTTGGATGGACTGAGATACAGCGACTCGAAGACGAATCAATCTGTATGGCGTATGCATGGGATATTGAAAACAATATACGCCGTACAACAACTTTTTCGGTACCGCATTATCGGGATACAAAACAAGGGAAGAAAAGATTAACTGAGGATAGAGATATATATGAAATGTGCGCTAATCAGGCAAGTCGCCGTATGAGAGGGTGCATATTACAAGTAGTACCTGGTGATTTGGTTGACCTTGCAATTGCAGAGTGTGAAAAGACCTTGCAAGCCAATTTGGGAACTGTTCAGGAACAGGCTAATAAGTGGGCCAAAGTCTTTGAAAAGGAATACAACGTCAAACCTGAATACATAATGCGGTATCTCGGCAGTAAACCGGAAACATGGACACAAAATGATATTTTCAGGTTAAGAAAACTTTATAATGCCCTGCGTGATAACATGACTACAATTGAAGAAGCGTTCCCTGAAATGGCTGGAAAACCGCTAACAAAAGCACAAAAAGAAGAATTAATAAAGTTAACCGTAGGTAAACAGGAAGAAGCAACAAAGATACTGAATGACTTGGGTTTTGCAAGTATAAACGATGTCAAAGACATTGACTTTGAAGCTGTTAAAGAAGCATTTCAGAAATTAGGAGGAAGCAAGAATGAATAAGGTTATCATGCTCGGTAGACTTTCATCGGATACAGAATTAAGGACAACTCAATCAGGTACAGCAGTATGCAAGTTTAGCATTGCCGTTGACCGTCCGGCTAAACAAGGAGAAGAACGGCAGGCAGACTTTTTCAGAATTGCTGCATGGGGAAAAACAGGCGAATTTGTAAATACATATTTTGAAAAAGGACAGAGAATTCTTATTGAGGGCAGACTTCAAAACAACAACTATGAGGACAAGAACGGAATAAAGCATTATTCCAACGATGTAATTGCTGAAAAGGTTTATTTTGCTGACGGAAAGAGAACACAGCAGGCACAACAGGAAACACCGCAAGAAAACTTTGAATTTAACCCTGAAGAATCGGACGATTTGCCATTCTAACACACCCCCGGCGGCTTAGTCCGCTGGGGAACATAATAAAACCAATGCGCACGGAAGGAGTGGAGTTATGTACGCAAGTGAACTTATGGAAAAAGTTATAAAAGAACCTGAGAAGTATGAAGGGAAAAGATACAAAGGTTATCCCATTAAAGACGCTGATGGCAATAATTATGAAGAATTGATAGTGAAAAATGGGAACTTATGTATTGACGATGGGGACGATTGGGCGTATATCAATTCTCACACTCAACTTGAGGAAATCCCTCAACCAGTTACATGGCAGGAAGCGCTTGAAGCGTTTGCAAAAGGCAAAAGAATTAAACTTGTTATTCCGGGTTTGATTCAAGGAGAAACCGTTGAACATATCTTTAAAGACACCAAAACATTTATGCTACAAAGTGATAAAAGATACATATTAACCGCAGATACTTTCCTTAACGGCACCTGGTACATACTCGACTAAGCGGAGGGCTTCTGCCCTCTGCTGCAAAGGTGGTGATAACTTGAATGGCGGGATACATAAAGCTCTACCGAAAACTATTAGACAATCCAATGTTCCGAAATGAAAAGCTGCTTAAGGTTTTTATATGGTGCCTTTTAAAAGCGTCATATAACGTCATTGAGCAAGTGGTTGGACTTAAAACAATAACATTACAGCCTGGACAATTCGTATTCGGGAGACAGCAGGCAGCAAGAGAACTGCATATGAAAGAAGCAACATTATACAGGTGCATAAAATGGTTAGAAAAAGAACAAATTATTAGCATCAAAAGTAACAACAAATTTTCCGTTATAACCGTTATTAACTGGGAGTTGTACCAGTTGGCAGAATCCGAAAGTAACAGCAAAGATGACAACAAAAGAACAACAAAAGAACAACAAATGAACACAAACAATAATATAAAGAATAATAAGAATATAAATAATATATATAATGTGATCTTCGATCACTGGAACTCTAAAAAAATCATTGTTCACAAAAAGCTAACAGACGAATTCAAGAAAGACATCGACAAGGCTCTCAAACAGTCAAGTCCGGAAGAGATAATAAAAGCAATAGACCAC
>DATCKK010000628.1:0-4081 GCA_036562325.1 Cytophagaceae bacterium
AAAGAGCCCAACTAATTAATCCGGCTACATTAGATTATAGCAGATATACTATTTTAAATTATTCATTTTTTGCCCCTGATTCAGTAGGAAACCTTTATGGTACAGACGCTTGGGCGGATAGCGTATTGTTAAGAGGTAAAATTGATTGGGGTAAGCCTCAGCCTGCTTATTTCCCAAATACTTCAATTATAGATTATGCTCACGTTTGGGGAGTAAGAGTAATGGTATCTATCGGAGGTTGGACTTTATCGGAAAACTTTCCAAGAATTGCTGCAGATCCCAAGTTAAGGGCGCATTTTGCTCAGGAATGTGTAAGAGTTTTAAGAGAATATCAGTTTGATGGTATTGACATCGACTGGGAATATCCCGGTTATGAGGAGCATAAAGGTACTCCTGCCGATAAGGAGAACTTTACACTTCTTATGCAGGAAATAAGAGACTCTATTGATGCTTATGGAAAGAAGATTAAGTATAATTTTTATTTAACTGCTGCATTTGGTGCAAATGCTTCAAACATGGTCCATATTGAGTGGGACAAGATATCAAAGATCATGGATTATATAAACATGATGACTTATGATTTTAACGGAGGCTGGACACCTGAAGCAAACCATAACTCTCCTCTTTATAATCCGGCTGTGGGTGCCCCTGGTAGCTTGGATAACGCTTATAACTTGTTGACAGGAACCTATAATGTGCCTGTAGAAAAGATAAATATGGGGGTAGCATTTTATGGAAGATCATTAAAAGGTTTTGGAGATGGCCAAGCTAAACTTTTTGCTACCGGTCACTCTGGTAAACCAGATGATAAAACCTATCATGAAGATGAAGGTATGCCCCAATACTTCAACGTGGTGACCAGAATGAAGAAGTTCGACAGATTTTGGGATGATACAGCTAAAGTGCCTTATTTGATTAGCAAAGACCTTACTACGTTTGTGTCCTATGATGATGTGGAGTCTATCAAACTTAAAGCTGAGTATGTAAAGCAAAAAGACCTTGCAGGTGTGATCATCTGGGATTGTACCGGAGACTATATGGAAACTTCTCCGGGATCTGAAAGGATCAAAGGAACTCCCCTGGTAGATGTGATTAATGATGTATTAAGGCCTTGTAAAAGAAAGACCATCAAGAAAAGATGGAATTAAACTGGTGGAGGCTGATTTAATATTGCATCACATAAATATTTAAAGGATTCGAAAACAAATAACGATTAGACAAAATAAATGATTGACATTTTGTTAAAAAGAACCAAGGGCTCATTCACCGATCGCTTCCGGAAGACAATATTGACTCAAGGTATTGCTTTAGGTTGTGCCGCCCTAGCTCCCGGAGTGTCTCTCGCAGGAGACTCCACCGGCGTGGCAAAAGATAGTAGCTACATTAAAATGGCAGAGGAGCATTCTAAAACTGGTGTAAGTGTAAATAGTATATTAACTTATTTCAACAAAGCCAGAATTGTTGATAGTAATGAGAGTAAGATACCTGTACCGGGCTATGGCGATGTAGGGCAAAAAGAGTTATTAAAAAATGATATTCTGGTTTCGGGAACGGTACGTTTCATTTCTACCTACAGACAAATGAGCGAAGCGTATCCGGATATGACTACCAGCAAAAGGAATATCGCTTTTTCTGATTACCCATTGGCAAACGCAGCAGCAGCGACTACTGCCGGTTTCCCTTTGTTGGAGTTAATGATCAGTTCAGCTAACCCGAAAAACTTTAATTTTGCAGCGGGTTATTCATTCACTCACTCAATGACCGGTAACTCATCAAGAACCAATGGAAGAAATCTTACATCCATGAATAACGGTCTTTTCTTCTCCGGAGATTACAATAACCGATATTTCGGTGTCAAAGCTCAGGTAGGAAATATCGTGTGGCATCGTATGAGCAGAATGACTTTTGGACAACCAGACTACAGAGATAATTATTTTGAAAGATTACCTTGGGATTGGTATAGAAACTCCTTCTTGCGTTATCAGGAATACTATTCATTGTCTTCTAATATTGGACAGTGGAATGTGGGACGAGCTTGGGTTCAGGGAGGAGTTTTATCTACTGAAATTAAGCCAATAGGGCTTAATATTAGCTCTATATTTGGAAGAAATAGTATGACTGCGAGCAGTTCTAAAGCTTCTAATTATCCAGCCTTTACTTCTGGTACCAGAGTGGAAAAGACAATTTGGAACAGATATGTGATGGGGCATGCTGCTGCCAATTATTATATCAGAAAATCTCAGGTAAGTTTAAGTGACAGGACAGAAGATGAAAATGAAATAATTTCTGCTGATTTTAATTTAAAAATTAGAAAAATAAGATTTACTTCCGAGGTTGCAAGAGGACGTGTAAATAACCCGTTAACCAATAACCAAACCGGGTACGGTGTAACTTTTAAAGCAGAGTTAGATAAAATGGTGTCTCCTATTCCATTTAGTGTTGAATACTATGATATCAGTAAAAATGTAGTCAGTCTGGATGGAGGAATTCTTAACTCTAATACGACAGTTCATCAAGGTGGATATCAACCTGTATTTACAGATGCCTTTGCTTACGATGCGATGATGTTTATTAACGTAGTTCAGGAAGTATCACAAATAACCAATAACAGAAGGGGACTTATTTTAACTGCTGAAAAAAATATCAGAAAACTTAGAGTGCAGTTGGGGGTTTCAATGAGTCAGGAGATTGAAAACTTGTATGATACTGTAACAATTCAGCATCGAGCCATGGCATTTACAAGATCTAGGTTTACTCCTTGGTTTATGCAGGGAGGTGCTTATGGAAGATTGAGGAGTGTTTGGAGAAGAACATATGAAACTGTTTCTATCACCGATAATAGTGATTATAAAAAAGCATTCAACGGAGCTGAGTTACTACTTAAGTATAAACTTAGGCTCTTTAATAGAGAGTTGGTTGTGTTAAACTTTAACAACTTTAACTCTGTGTCAAAGTCCTTTTCACCTGTACCAACCTTCTCTGATAAGGCTTTTGTGAGAACATTTTATGAGGATTTGACAGTAGCTTATCAATTAGGTAAGAAAGTTTCCATAGTTGGTAATTTGGCTTTGGAGCGTGTAATAGGTAATAAATTTACACAGTTAAATCTGGAAGGAAAGGCAATAGACCAAACAGGTAAGGCTGTTGGATTTGGAATTGATTATGATTTTACTTCCAATGCAGGTATACATTTAAGACATACAAGGTTTGATCATAATGATAAAAACTTTGTATTGGATAAATTTAAAGGCAACGAAACTACACTTGAATTAAAATTATTCTTTTAATAAATGAAAACAATGAAGAACTTTTCCTTACTGTTTATAACGCTATTGTTTATAACATTACATACTCAGGCGCAAACGGAGTTTGGCCTTAATGGATTGGGACGGGTAGTAGTAGAAAGCGATAAGTTAGATGGTAACTTATTGAAGAACGATAGTACCACTACTAATAAAGGAGTAGGAGGTTATTTCTTATTTGATTTAGGGACTAACCTGAAAGTAAATAACAACTTAAAAGCAAGTGCTATACTAAGGGTTAAAAATGAGTATGGCGGCTTTTTCGGAGAAGGAACCTCTTTTGAGTTTCGTCAGATAATGATCAATGGTAAGATCGGTAAATATGTGAGTTATGATATAGGGGATATGTATTTGAGCTTAACCCCTTATACATTACATAGTTTTGATGAAATGTATAATACTTATGAAGCTGAAATTTTTAAACAAAGAAGACAAATAGTACAGTATGAAAATTTCATGCATAAAAATGACTGGCGGATGCAAGGAGTTCATGCAAGTAGTAGTTTTCAGTTTAATAAAGGAATAAAAGAGCTTTCTGTTCGTGCTTTTGGTACAAGAACTAATCCGACAAATGATGTAGATGTGCCGGATAGAGTGTTCGTGGGAAGCAGAGTAGGTGTAGTTCAAAGTGATTTATTATCAGTAGGTTTGACTTACACTGGTATTCTTGATATACCTATTGAGCAGGGGGCATTTATTTATAAAAATAATGTGATTACAGGAGATGTTAAATTGTCGATTGATAAAGAACAATTTGGCGTTTCATTGGATGGAGAGTT
>DATCKK010000629.1:0-4608 GCA_036562325.1 Cytophagaceae bacterium
TCGGACTCTTCAGGCTCCTCGGGCTCCTCAGGTTCCTCAGGTTCTTCAGGTTTTCCTGCTTCTTCACCTTCACTTACATCTGCAAATATTCCAAAGGTACTAAAATGTTCTAACACCGCCCATATAATATCCCTTTCTACATCCACTCCTTGATTAGCAACCATCTCCCATATTCCAGCTTCACCACTATATCGATAAACTTTTAGTCTAGCTTCATCAACCTCGTCAGGCAACAATTCAGAATCATACTCTATTTCAATTCGAACAGGTATACCGTCTAAATCAGGACTCCTTTCAAGTTTAAAGAAAATACCTACATTAACTTTCTCATCAGGCAATGGTATTTCCTTTTCCTCTCTATAACGCAGAACTGAAATTGTCGCACCATTAATTTCTTTATCAGTATCAACCGTCATCTTTACTCGAGAATTCTCAAAATATTTACTTATCTCACCTGAACCAGGTTGCTTAGAAATAACCCATGTCTCAAATTTATCCAATTCTTCAGGTTCTCCCGGCTCTTCATCAAATGGCAGTCCTGTATACACCCTTATATAATCCACATATATATCACCCAAATTAGATGTTGCAGAATATAGTATGACTTTGTCAATTTCGTCCCTAGCCGTTCTAAGCGGTTGATTTTCAAGTATTGGTGTATCCATATCATCTACATAGAAATCAAATAACCCATTAGTTAGATCAACAACTACCCTAATACGGTACCATGTATTCAAGCCGTACTCTACTACATTCTTTGGTGTACTCGAACCCGGTATATTGTGGGTTCCTATATAAGGCCTGTTAAAAAATATAGTAGCTATGGGGTTACTTGAACGTGTTGGGTCACTGGCGTTCCAATCTCCAGGCTGATTTTTATAAGTGTACAAACTAAACTGGTTTGCACCTGAAGGCCCATTGTCTGCTGAACGCATCATTCTTGTATCAATTATTATTATACTTGCCGCATTAAAATCATTTGTATTATATATAGCCGGAGAGGAACTCGCTGTTTTTACCATATGCAATACTTGATTAGCAGGATCTTGTGGGTCCTCTACAATTTCAACAACAGCATTTGCCGAAGTACCTAATACTGTCCATGTTGCATTGGTTGTAAAATTGCCTTTTTCATATGAATTAAAATCTTCGGAAATAAATATTATCCTTTCCTTTACCGTTACATTGCAAGTTGCTGTAAAGCCTCCATCAACTGTAGTTACTGTAATCGTAGCTGTCCCCTTACCAATGCCTTTCACCTTACCATCTACTACCGTTGCAACTGAGCTATCGCTAGTAGTCCATATTACATCTTTATTAGTTGCATTTTCTGGAATTATATTTGCTGTTATAGTAAATTCTCCTCCTACAGCTATTTCTTTTTCAGTTATATCAAGGAAAATACCTTCTACAGGTACATATGGAATGTCTTCCCAAATAGCATAAAGTGTAAGGTCTTCGGCAGGCATGGTAACAGTAGCTCCTGCGGCATAGCTTGTTCCTGTTCCATCAGGCTTAGTATTCCATTCTTTGAACCGCTTGCCAGGCGGTGGCGTAAAAGTATCAGCTGGCGCAGCTATAAATGTTTCCCCTTCCGATTTGCAGAACTCTGCTGGAGGTATTCCAGTACCACCATTAGCATCATAAATTACCTTATGCGTAGGTTTTATCTCGCCGGATACTGTGATGGTGTAGTAAACAGGCGTCCACAATGAATTTTCGTCAGATACCTTAACTGTGAAGGATTCACCAACAAAATCACTACTTAACGTAATTTTACCAGCCTGATCGATTGAAACACCTTGTGTGTTTTCTCCTACAATTTCCCACTTAATTTTGATTCCCTCTACATTAGGAACAGGAATCCTATCCTGTACATTATGAATCACCGTTGCAAAAAGTTGGGTAGTTACTGTACCGTAAATTGGTCGTCCCATCGTGGAAGGTCCTGTTATATCAAATGTAATATCAGGAGAATTTATATCAATAACATAACAATTGAAAGCCTCTATATAGACAGTATCTTCAAGATCATTACTACCATACAATGCGAATACCGGCCAGTTTACAGTCTTTGACTTATGGGGCTTTAGAATGTTTTCAGCTTTTAACAGAATTTCTTCTCCATTATCGTCAATATATTTCACATAAACTGAACAGTTATGCCCTATAGTATCACTTGGACTGTCCAACAACCAAACCTCATAATATCTGTCACGTAAAATAGTATCACTTAAAACTGCCATATCTTCATCTGGAACTTTATTGCTCGAGCCAGTACTTATCGTGGTCGAATAAAGAATACCTGCATCTGTAAATGCAACCTTGAATACTTCAGTTGCGTGTCGTGCTTCTTTAGATCCATCACGAAAGCTTAAAGCAAATTTCCCCTTCACTGGCTTAAACTTAGCATACATAACTATAGTCTTCCCGGAAAGATCTTCTACGTTTTGAGTTTCCAAACCTACAAGTGCATCGCCAGTGCCATCATTGTTTAGAGTTGCATTTTTATGCACATATACTTTTTTCCCAGTTTGAGGGTCAATCTGAATAACGTCGGCTGTTTTCCCGTTATTATATACTAAGCGGCGAGCAGGATATATGCCCACAAACGGCAGATCCCCTCGTATTGAAGGCGATTGTGGCGGATCGTTTACATAGTAATAATGAGAATCACTATAAGTTATATATTTTACCGGGCCCAAAGGTAATGACTGAATATCTATCATTCCACCCCATACATCAGGTCGTGGGTAATCAAACCCCTCAACGATATCAAAATTCACGGTGTAGGTCTGCACCTTCCCATCAATTGGCGTTGCAACAATTACCGCTTGAGGACTTTCTGGCGTAGGCTGTATAATATCCAGTCTTACTTCCTCACTTACAACGTTTGCCGAAACAAACGGCATGCTATCGGATCTGCGCCATTTCACCGTATAATCACGCACAAACATGTCGTATTCGCGCAAAGGTTTTCCATTAAGAAAAATGGCTGTTACTAAATTGATTTTATCGGGGTCGGGAACAAGTGCAGCTATAGCATTTGTTAAATTGATTTTAGCTTCATTAATCTGTAGCTGCGTAGCATTTTCATCGGCATATACGTTCTGTGCTATTTTGAGAGCTTGAATAAACTCTTCTACACCTTCTATATAATTTTCCGGGTTAATTTTTAAAGCTTTTCTAATTTCTTCCTGCAACTCGGCTTTTGTGAAATTTTTAATTAAAGTTATGTTTACTATAGTTGTATTGCCCGGAAGAACTTCAATATCGGATACGCTGCCATCTATATAACCATCCTTAGAAGCAATAACAGTATAACCACCACCTACAGGAATCGCTTCAAGCACATATGAACCATCGTCAAGAGTAGTAGTAGTGTAAGTTGATCCATTATTAATAACTTTTATTTCTGCTCCCGCTAACGGCCCATCACTATCGCTTACTATACCTTTGATGTTTCCTACAGGAGAGAAACATTCACCAAGGACTAATTCGATTCTTGTAATATTACCACTCGATACTGTGACATTATCTAACTTCCCATCTTCATAATATTCTTTTGAAACTATAACCTTATAATTACCGTACGGTACGTTTGTAATGACAAAATAACCAAAATTATCGGTAATAGCTGTAAGGCCTATCGGTTCAATTTTTACTACAGCTCCACTTATCAAGTTGCCATATTGGTCTTTCACATAACCGCTTGCAGTTTCCGTTCCCGTATCTTCTCCATAATACTCAAATATACCAATATCTGGATACCCGTTATATAATAGCGCCCCACTAAAATCTCGTCCACCATTATCCGCCACTTCTATTCCTGCCTCAATTAACGGAGATTCTGATTTCAAACGTAATCCATCCACTTGCAGAATCGGCCCCGTATCTTCTGTTCCCTTCGTATCAGGTGCTTCTCCAATAAATTTTGGATCGCTTAAAACTGCTTTTTCATCCTGTTTGGGAATACTCTCTACCGTTACACCTCTTCCAAAATAACAGTTGTTAGAATACTCAGTGCTAATACCTTCTCCAATAGTCACGCTTGTTGTTGTAGAAGCTGCAGCATTATAGAAAATATTATTGTAAAACTTATATTTACACGCAGATTTTGCAAGATAACTGCTACCTCCTGATGACGCAACAAAAGATATATTTGTTTTAGGAAGCGTGTTATAAAAAATATTATTGTAAATCAAATATTCGCCCCTATCTGCATGAGGATTAATATACCTTTTCTCCGCATCTTTAATTACATTATATCTTACAACAGCACTTCCAAAGTCAAAGCCGCAAAGCAGAATGCCATCTCCCGTATCATGAATATAGTTGTATTGTATTATTACATTTGTAGCTTGCTTATCTGGATCTATTCCATTCGAATCTGCACCACCAGCTTTAGAGATGGTACCATAAACTTCGTTATACTGTACTATAACATCATCGGTATAATACAATTCTATACCACTAACACCTGCATTTTCACATACATTTCTCTGTATTATAGCACCTTTTGTGCTTGTTACATAAATTGCATTACAAGCATAATCAGAATCTTTTTGACTTATGAAATTATCCTGAATTACAATATTTGTGTGAGGA